>JADHWR010000039.1 GCA_016783355.1 Candidatus Omnitrophota bacterium
GGGAAATGATGTTTAAAATTAGAAATCTCGCCCTCCAGCCAAAGTGAGGAAAGACTATTCTCCAAGATTAATTTTATATCCTGAGTCAACTCACTTACTGTATAGATGCGTTGGGTAAGATTGTTAGGATCTAACCCAGTTTGTTTTTTTAGGCTTATATGCGTAGGCATTCCTCAACAATTCTTTCGATTCTTGCACGATCGGTTTCCTTAATATCAATAAACTCAACTCCAACATCAAAATTAGCATCTCGGCGAATTGCCCAAACAATCCTTCCATTACACTCAATAGGCGTGCCCCCGTCCTTCAAATAAAGAAGAATTTCTACAAAGCAAAATCGAGGTAATTCCTTGGATAGAATTATGCAAACCCCACCTACACCAATATTTTCCGTGTGCGTAGAGAAGGTTTGTCTTAAATCGCTTGTTAAGACGACAACCTTGCAAGGATAATTTGCACGCGGAAAACGACGCTTATCAATACCCTGCCACATCATCTTATCCTACTCCTTTCTTCAATTCTCCCCACACCTACTCTGCTAGATAGCTATTCTTCACCAGCAGGCGAAGCGAGACTTTGACCTTCTTTGACTTCTTGATTAATTGTTTGATTTATCTCATCGGAACATTCTGCCTCTTCAGGAAAATCATCTTCAGCAGCATCTATCCCGGCGGGAACAGGGGGCTTTTTATCCATCACAATCAAAACTACTGAATACGCCTCCAGGGTTAATGTTTCTTTATAGGCAGTAACATTCCTGATTTCTTTTTCTTCTCGTGGCACAAATGCGCAGTCCAAGCGACAGGTTTTATCTACGATATATTTTTTATAAATGTAGTCTTCCTTAAGATTAGTCAAGTTTATATTTATACTCTGAGGGTGCCGAATCAAAGATGCTGCCCTTTCATTTAAACTAATTACCTCTTTAATCTTTGACTTTATCTTTCTATTCAAGCGTAGAGTTTTTAAAGAAATTTCTTTGCTTAAAATCTCTTTCCATTTGTTAGAATTTATCAGATTTACCAAAATTCTTGCCAGTTTCGGGTGTAAATTGGCCAGGTTTCGAGAGAGATAACTTCTGGTAATCTCGGGATCAATATAGTTAAACAAAAATAAAGCCAGCTCTGTTTTAGACTTGGTAGCGATAATGCCGACAAATTCATCATCCAGGCGCGAGGCAAGGAACATCTCACTACCCAACATATTAAGCATGCGTATTACATTAAACATTGATTTGGGTCCGCCAGTATATTTAATACTCTTCGGCTCAAACCAGAATAAGCCAACGTTTCGGTTTACCCCTTGTTTATTATTTTTAAAATCCTCAAGGCAAAAGAATAGTTGATAATCAATGCCTGATTTTAACATATTCCTTATCCGGCTGGGAATGGAACTAGCAGCGACGTAGGACTCCCAACCTCGCTTGAGTTCAAAATTTAATCCCGCATCGTAATTCCATTCACTAATAATTAAAGGTGTAGTTGGATCTAATCCAAAATAGGAAAACCATTTACGGATAAGCTCAGGGGCAATCTTTCTATAGCGGGTAACCTCGCTTTCCGCAAATGGATCTGAAGTATAGGCATGCCAACTAATAAAATCCAAGGGAAGTCTACGCTGAGAACAAAAATGAATAAGTTCATAGATTAGGCTTCTTTCGGGATAAACAATAGTATTACCCTCTAAATTCTGAAACCACCAAGTTACCCCTGGGCCACCGATGGGGATGTTGCGCTTTATTTCTCCTTCTAATTCCTTTACACTTTCTGCTGCCGCCTGATAAATATTAAGATATTCCTTTTTTTGCCCTAAGAAAAAATCGTCCAAATCTGGAGCATTCCAGACTTCATACCAAATATCATAACCCTTCACGCAACTAAAATAACGGATAATATCTTTAACTAACTCCTTGAACGCCTTAATATCCCAAGGGGAACTCTTTTTATCCAGAACCTTACCCAATCCTGGCGGCATGCCATACAAGTTCAAAAGCGTGGTTCCTCCTGCCGCATTTATATTTTTAATTACTGTTGAATAATTCTCGAGGAACATAGTCTGCATCTGTTTGTTTTTTGCCAGCTGGACAAACTCCCAAAAGTCAAACTGCAGACGAAAAATACCTCCCTGCAAATCAAGAAATTCATCAAGTTTGACCAAGGCATCAGGGGCAGCTAAGTTCTGTGGCCAGGTTGGCTCGCGATGAAAACCACGGCCGCTTAAATCTATGCCTGGTTTCCATAAAAGATGCGGCGTTGCTTTTGTCTTACCAGTTATATCCAAATTAAAATCAATGCCGTTATTCTGGGCAAATGAATTAGATGTTAAAAAAATTAAGAGCGTTAAAAAGGTTAAGTAAGTTATTGACTTACCATGGCTTCCTAACCTTCCTAACATTTGCAACTTTTTTAACATTTTAACATTTCTTATCCATAGCGGGTTTGGCAGCTATTAACTATTCAGGCTCCTCTGTATCCTTATAATTGACTTGGCCTTGCCTGTATCTTCATCGATATTTAAAACCACACCCTGTAATTGAAGGTCCTCATTGGCTACTTCAAACCGATGCTCAATCTGAGTAATGAATCTTGCTAACACACTTTCGATCTTGCGACCGATAACAGAACGCTGAGGCCCGGTCATACCTACATCAGTAATATAGGCAGTGCCATAGGGAAGAATTTTTTCATCGGCAGTCTGAATATGTGTATGCGTACCCAACACCGCGCTGACCAGTCCATCCAAATACCAACCCATGGCTACTTTTTCGGAGGTTGCCTCGGCATGGAAATCAACGATGATTACCTTGGCTTTATTCTTATCGATCTCTTCCTTGACTATACGAAAGGGACATTCTCTTGCCTCCATAAAAACACGGCCCAAGAGATTAATTAACACAACCGACCCGCCCGTCTTTGTAATAAACTGTCCTGCGCCCCTGCCGGGAGTGGCCAAAGGAAAATTTGCTGGTCGTAAAAGCCGGGGCTCTTCATTGATTATTGAAAGCGCCTCTCTTTTTTTAAAGATGTGGTCTCCTGAGGTAAATACATCTATACCATAACTGAAAAGTTCATTGGCAGTGGCAAGTGTAATGCCTGATCCGCCGGCAGCATTCTCCACATTAGCAATAACAAAATCGAGAGCAAATTCCTTTTTTAAACTTGGCAACAAGCCCTTAACTGTCTCTCTCCCGGGTCTGCCAACAATATCACCAATAAATAGTATATTCATATCTTTAGTCTATAGTCCGTGGTCATCTATGGACTACGGACTACCGACCATGGACTACTTTGCGTATTCAATCGCCCTGATTTCCCGAATCACGGTTACCTTAATTTGCCCGGGATATTCTAAGCCTTCCTCGATCTTCTTCTTTACATCCCGCGCCAAATTCACTGCTTCATTATCACTAATTCTTTGTGGTTCGACAATAACGCGGATCTCTCGACCTGCCTGAATCGCATAAGATCTCTCCACCCCTTTAAAAAGATTAGCGATCCCTTCTAGTTTTTCTAATCTTTTGATATACGCTTCTAAGGTTTCCTTTCTTGCTCCTGGCCGAGCCGCGCTGATTCCATCAGCAGCTACTGCCAAAATGGCATAAACCGTTAAGGGGACTTGTTCCTCGTGGTGGGACTCAATGGCATGAATGATTTCGTTAGACTCTCCAAATTTCTTTGCCAGGCTTGCGCCAATGCGCGCGTGAGTTCCCTCTTGTTGCTGATCGATTGCCTTGCCAATATCATGTAGCAGGCCAATGCGCCGGGCTAAGCGCCAATCTGCACCAAGCTCTGAAGCCATCACTCCTAAGAAATAGGCTACTTCAATCGAATGCTGGAGCGCATTCTGGCTAAAGCTAGTGCGGAAGTTTAATCGGCCTAGAAGCTTAATCAATTCTGGAGATAATCCCTCAACGCCCAATTCAAAACAAGCAGCCTCACCCTTCTGCTGAATCTGCTCTTCTAAATCCTTGCGCGCCTTAAGCACTACTTCTTCTATCCGGGCAGGATGAATACGACCATCGCTAATCAATCTACTTAAGGCAACTCGCGCCACCTCTCGCCTTATCGGATCAAAACTGGAAAGGAGTACGCTCTCCGGAGTATCATCAATAATCACATCTACCCCCGTAGCCATCTCTAAGGCGCGGATATTTCTGCCCTCGCGACCAATAACCCTACCCTTCATCTCATCATTAGGTAGATTAACTACACTAACCGTTGTTTCGGCGGTATATTCTGCGGCATACCTTTTAATCGCTAAGCTGATAATATCCATGGCCATCTTATTACCTTGCAGGCGCATATCCTCTTCTTGTTTTTTTATCAACACTGCCTTTTCCGCATTTAGCTCCTCACTTATGCGCGCAAGGAGAATCTGCTTTGCCTCTTCAGGAGATAAAGAGGATATTTTCTGAAGCCGTTCTTTCTCTTCAGCAATGAGATTAAGAAGTTGACTTTCCTTGGCTTTTAGGCCTTCCTCCTGACGCTTGGAATCTGACGCCTTTGCTTCAAGCTCCTTTTCCTTCTTCTCTAATAACTCCAGGCGTCGGTCGAGATTTATTTCTTTCTGGGTGAATCTCTTTTCTAACTCGGTTAATTCCTGACGGCGCTCTTTTGTTTTATTTTCAAAATCCTGGCGCAGGCGAAACATCAAGTCTTTTGATTCTAGCTCTACCTCCCGACGCCGGTTCTGAATGTCCTTATTTGCCTTTTCTAAAATAAACTGCGCTTTGGCCTCCGCATCCTGAATCTTCTTCTCGGCAACGTATTTTCTTAAAAAATAACCGCCGCTTAAGCAAATAACCGCCACAATAATCAATAAGATTATGGTCAACATATTTTATTGACCTCCTTTCCTTATTATAAACTGGCATAGGCCTTTAAGCAAGTCCCGTTACAACTTATCGTTAACCTATTATTTAGCTTAGTTGTAACACAACAAGCCCCGCTACAGCATTTTACTAACCTATTGTCTGATTTGGTTGTAATGATATTGGTGAGGAATTAGTCCCTTCCTTTAAGACCCCTCCTTTAAAGGAATTAGGAGAGTCTATCCCTGTGGATAATAGGTATAGGAAGGGCTATCCCTGTGGGATTAGGCAGAAAGGACTTTGCTTACGGGGACGTCGTTTTGCTCAATAGGTAAAGTGGGCAAGATTTGGAAATCAAAGGCCAAACCAATAGAATGCGTATGTTTGGATATTTTTCTTAAGAAACGGTCGTAATATCCTTTGCCTCGCCCAAGGCGATTCCCATCCTTATCAAAAGCAAGGGCCGGCACAACCACCAAATCTAACTCTTCAATAGGTAGTTCGTTCTCAGTTTGGGACTCCCATATTTGATATGGACCCCTTTTCAACGCGCTATCCTTCTTCAAAGCATAGGGTTTTAAAGTCTTCTCTTTGCTAGCGCATTGCGGCGCATAAATCTCTTTGCCCAGCTCTCTTGCTTTATTAATCATATTTTTTGTCTTTACCTCGCCATCAAAAGCCAGATAAAACATTATCCTCTTTGCCTTAATGAACTCCTCCAGTTTTAAAAGTCTTATCTCAATTAACCTACTTTTCTCTTCACGCTGCTGTTTTGTCTGTTTTTTTAATCTGGTTAACAATATATTACGCAATTGCCTTTTTGTCAGCCCCGTACCTTTGTTAAAATTCATTCTTTATCATTCTTTCAAAATACCTCCCAACTAACTTCATACTATTTTAACATATGAAAGGCGTAGAGTCAATTCTACATCTCTTGGGTATTCCAGGCCATTTCTTCGGATTTCTACGAGAAGGATATCCAAGGGTACGGGGGCGAGGCATTGTTCATTGTTGTGCTACAATTTTGCTTTGCGGACGAATGACCTTGGCAAAATCTCTCGGTACCTTTGTTTTCTTGAATTCGGTAAGGCGTTTTTGCTTCTCCATTTCTTTATAGATCGAAACCCAGGCGCAATCCTTATCTTTATCCACCTCGCATTTACCCTTATCCATTCCACCACAGGGCCCATTGAGCAATCCTTTAGAACAAAGGGTTACCGGACATATCCCGGCAGTAACCCCCAAAACACACTCTCCGCACGCCGAGCATCTCTCATATAGATTACCCTTTGCATCAACAATACCTAAAAACTGGGTATTGCCGCCAGGTAAAACTACAAGACCCAGCCGGTCATTTGCCTTAATTGATTGAACTCCCAAACCACAAGCTAAGACTAAAATTGCCTCAGCCTCCCTTAATAGCTTCATATTCTTGGCTAGCCCTATCTTTACTTGACTGGCAATACAGGGTGCCTGAGGTATAACAAAACCTAAAACCTGTTTACCATTTTCCTCTAGATGCTTCTTCATCTGCAGAACCTCAGGCTCTCCCCCAGTCTGGCAGAGCGTAGCACACTCCCCACAGCCCACCAGAAAGATCTTGTTATATCCTTTTAGGCTATCTAAAATCTCGGTTAGCGGTTTCTGCTCTGTGATAACCATTTGCTCTCCTTCAATGAGCCCCGCACCTCTTTGCTACGAAGTATCTCTTCGCAGTAGAAAGGTGCGGGGCGAATTGAACCCTTGACATCAAAGATCTCAAGGGTAAATTCGGCCAAACAACTTATGTCGCTCTTACGAACTCCATAAGTTGTGGTCTCATTTATTTTACTGCTGAATGGCGACTTGTTCAATGAGAATTTATTTCTGTCCAAGGTTAAGCCTCGACAAATAATCAACCCAAATCCTCGTACCCCAGCGAGCTAAACAAAATCTCACAAAGATTTTTGGGGGAATTTTGGGATGGAAACTGGATGATAGGGGAAATTTTGTAACTTATCTTTCTCTTCTCGAAGCTCTCTTCAGTTCTTCAAGGAATCCAGGAGGGACACTGATTCCCAATTCTTCTGCTTTATACACATCTTCCCAACTTTTATCATAGTCCTGTTTTAGAAAATACACTACTGCTCGAGCTTGGTAAACTGGGGCAAAATTACCATTGATTCTTATAGCTTCAGAATAATCAGATATAGCTTGGTCTAAGTTGCCTTTCTCAGCATAAACGCTTCCCCGGTTATAGTAAGTCTGGCTATTCTTAGGATTAATTTCTATTGTCTTATTGTAGTCAAGTATGGCTTGGTCTAAGTTGCCTTTCATAAGATAGTAGACATTCCCTCGGTTTAGGTAGGCATCAGCAAAGTTAGGATTAATTTTTATGGCCTCGGTATAATCAGATATAGCGTGATCTGGGTTATCTTTTTTATCATAGACAGTGCCTCTGTTGTAGTAAGCATGAAAATCATTAGGATTAATTTCTATTGCTTTGGTGTAATCAGAGATAGCTTGGTCGTATTGGTGTTTTTGTTCATAGAGAGACCCTCGATTGAGATAGGCGTCAGCATAGTTCGGTTTTATCTCTGTCACTTTACTAAAATCAGAGATAGCCTGGTCATATTGGCCTTTAAAATAATAGACACTTCCTCGATAGAAGTAGGTATCAGCATAATTAGGCTCATTAGCAATAACTCTGTTAAACTCGGCGATAGCTTCATCCAACATCCCTTTGTTGCCATAATCTATTCCTTTAAATATCTGGATGGCTATCTCTTTTTTTATCTTCTGACCGATTACATCTTCAATTGTCTCCAGATTTGATTTTGCAGGTGAAAAGGATAAACCAATCTCGATGCCCTTTTCAATCTCTTTTTTCGCTTCTTCAAATCTTCCCTGAGCGGCATATTCCACAGCCTTATTGTAGTATTCCAATTTAGGAGTTTGACTGAAGCAAGTACTAATCATTAAAAATATTATTCCGAACAGTATGCCTATTTTTCTTAAAACTTGGTGAGAAATCGTTTCAACCACTCTCCTTTCCCGCAATTATACCACCAGAATCTTAAAATTTTTAACCCCGCATGAGGTCTTTAGTAAACTGTTGCATTAGCAACTTGAATCTACCCAGTCCCCTTCTTGGGGATGAGTCCCTTATTCTTATTTTTTAGTTTTTCTAAGCGCTGCTTAATCTTTGCCTCATAACCGATGTCTGTTGGCTCATAGTATTTAACCTTCTTGGGAGTATAGTCCTGTTTAAGATAATGCCCTTTATAATTATGGGGATATTTGTAGCCCTTGCCCCGACCCAATCTCTCTGCTCCTGGATAAGAGGCATCCTTGAGGTGTTCGGGCACCTCTTGCGATCTTTGTCTTTCAATATCCTGGTATGCCTTATCAATCGCTAAATAGGCGGCATTCGATTTAGGGGCGCAGGCAACATAGATTACTGCCTGGGCAAGAGGTATTCGTGCCTCAGGCATACCCACAAACTCAGAAATTTGCAAGGCGGCATTGGCTAAAACTAAAGCCAATGGATCAGCATTACCGACATCCTCTGCAGCCAGTATGCAAATGCGCCGGGCAATAAAGCGCGGATCTTCTCCGGCATAAAGCATCTTTGCCATCCAGTATAAAGCGCTATCGGGATCTGAACCACGCATTGCCTTAATAAAAGCGGAAGCAGTATCAAAATGGACATCGCCATTGCGATCATAAAGAACGATTTTTTTCTGTATAGATTCCTGGGCGAGTTTTAAATCAAAATGAATAAATCCGTCCACGCGAGGCCCTGAAGTCAAAACGCCAATTTCCAAGGCATTCAAGGCCCTTCGCGCATCTCCATCGCAAACCTCAGTCAAAAAAGACAATGCGCGTTTTTGTGCTTTTATTTTTAGATTCCCCAGGCCGCGCTGTTTATCCCTCAAAGCAAATGTTAATATCTTTAACACATCCTGTTGGGTTAATGGTTTTAATTCCAAAACTAACGAACGAGAAATCAAAGGGGCAACTATAGAGAAAAAGGGATTATGCACAGTTGCGCCGATTAAGATAATATTTGCCTCTTCCACATCAGGCATGAGTACATCCTGTTGGGCTTTATTAAACCGGTGAATTTCATCAATAAATAAAATTGTTTTCTTGCCTGTCGTGCTCTTACGATGCTTAGCCTGAGCAATCTGAGTTCGTAATTCTTCTACATTAGAGGTGGTTGCATTTAGCCAAACAAAATGGGATTGAGTAATCTTAGAAATACACCAGGCAAGAGAAGTCTTACCGCATCCCGGAGGACCATAAAGAATAAGCGAAAAAAGACGTCCTGACTCAATAGCTCGAGTTAAAAGACAGCTCTTGCCTAAAATATGCTCCTGGCCAATAAATTCATTTAGATTTACTGGCCTTAAGCGTACAGCAAGAGGTTTATCTTTATTATTTTGTGAGTTTTTTTCAAATAAATCCATAGAGAACTCTCAAGAATACCTCTTTTAACGCAGATAAACGCAGATTGTACGCAGATGGTCGCAGGTAGTCTCCCTGCTAAAATCTGCGAGAATCTGCGTTTCAAAAAAAATCCCTGCATTGTGCCGTCAACTCCTGATTGGCCGAACCGTTTTATCTTCAGGTGGGCGCCTCTTCTTATTGCCTCAGCAACAAAGAAAGCGTAACGCCCTCTTAATGATGTTGGTTCACCATCAAATAGCCATCGACGAACACAGCAGGGATTTTTATTCTCTAAACATAATCAAGTATAGCATAATTAAAGCACAAAATCAAGACGAAGAATTTTACCCTCGAGGTAGTGCCATCATACAAAAAACCATCACAAATAAAGCCACTGTCTCGATTACCCCCAACACCATAATGTAATTAGCAAAGCCTTTGCCTGTCTCGGCTAAAGCATCCGAAGCCCTTGCCCCTGCCTTGCCTTGCATATAAGCGCTAAGCCCCATGGCCAAGCCAGCTAAAAAACCAATAATCATCTGGTATTGATACGATTCTGCATTCGCGGGCAGATTCGCATTGATAATCTGACCTCTTAAAATCATCCCGTAAATTGTTTGGGTCAGGGGAGCCCCCACGAAAGCAATCAGGATAAAAGGCGCTGCTCTATTTTGAGAGAAGACCTTTTTCCATGCTCCGATTGCGGCCATGCCCGCTACGCCTGTCCCCAACGCTGAACCCATAGCAGCCAGGGTTAAAGAAAAATTCATATCACCTAAACCAGCTATCATTATGTCCCCCTTTTTAAGTTACGTAGGTTATGGAAGTTAAGAAGGTCGCCGAGGTTACAACTGTAACCTTCGTAACATTAGGCAACCTCCGTAACTTTCGTAACCTTATTCTCGAAACGGCCTATATTCTATACCCGACCATTGCATATCTAAATGCGTGGAAAACTCCAACATATTCAATCTTATTCCGTGAACAATCACCGCCATAAGACCGAGAATAATATTTAAACCATGGCCTAAGACAATGATCATTGCCGAGATAAGGCTTCTTAAAATATTATTAAACCCGATCATTAAAGCGATGTTATTAAAACTGCTTGCTACAGCTACTGATGCATACCCTACAGCGAATAGCCTCAAATAAGAAATTATATCTGAAAAAGAACTGATTACTTTTAAGGGTAAATCCCTTAAGGTAACGGCAATGCCTTTTAATATATTTCTTTGCGGGGAAGAGAATAATAACACCAAGCCGAGCCCGATAGTAAACATAATGCCGACATGTCCGGGAAGCCCCTTTCCCAAGACAAGCTTCCCGGCCATAAAAAATATGCTCCAAATAATTAATATCCAGCCAAGCTGAGCAAGGGCCTTAAGGGAATTTATTATCCTCAAGGCAACGGTGCTGTGAGCGATAGTTAAATGCACCGCGCCAATTAAAAAACATATCTGCATCATAAAGGATTGGTTTCCCTCCACAAAAGTATTTATCTTATCCACAATCATGCTTTTTAAAAAGGGGAGTTGAGCTATTTTCTCAAAGCCAAACCATGTTCCGCTCACCGCCCCCCAAATTATCGTAGTAAAACCTAAAACATATATAAGCCTAAACGGCTCAGGCGGCAGGGTAGGAACCTTTCTTCTTACTAAATAAGTAATGAGGAGAAATATCAAACCATACCCCCCATCTCCTATAAGCAAGGCAAAAAACAAACTAAAAAATAAAAGAAAACTGAAACTTATATCATATTCATTATACCCGGGTAAGGTTCCCATGAATTTAAACACGGGCTCTATTATCCTAAGCCAACGAGGATTCTTAATAAAGGTAGGTACCTCCTGAAGATTGTCTGGCTGTTGAATAAGATATGCCCATCCTTTTTTATTAGCCAAGGCGATAAGTTTGGCGACTTCCTCCGCCGGCATAAACCCCTGCAAATAAGCAATCTCCCCCTCTTCTTGCATGCTTGATTTTACTCTATTAAAATCCAATGACTTTTTAAGATAATTTAAATACTTAGACAGGCCCTTTTTATAACTTGCTCCTTCTCTTAATAAATTATCTATAGAAAATATTTTACTTTCTACTGCCTTGTGTTCTTTTCTAAGAACCTCCAAATCCTGATCCGGGAGAATAATCTCCTTAAGATCTATCTCTTCCTTGACGGTGAGAGAGACTACTGCTATAAAATAATTATTCGCCTGCTTCTTTATAACCTCTACTATCCTTGTCTTTC
>JADHWR010000003.1 GCA_016783355.1 Candidatus Omnitrophota bacterium
AGCCGTTATAGCTACGCTGGTTATTCCTGAAGCACTGTGGATAAGCACGCCATTAATAGTAGTTGGTATTATCAACATCCTATCTTTGTTAACGATTGCACATTACATTTATACGTATCGTTCTTCTTTAGCCAGGCTTAACGATGTTTCTCTCTCGTTACCCCAAATTATGGTGCGTACCGCTACATTCGGTTTCCTCACTACGCTCTTTGGCCTATTCGTATTTGCTCAAGCGCCTACAGCAGTAACAACATTAGTGGGCATAGGTATTCTTGGAAGTTTATTGGGGGGTTTATATTTCATACATACTACTCAATATAAGACTCCATGGTATCAACCGCTTAGGATTGGCGGCCTTTTAATCGGGGGCGGCCTGGCATATGGAGTAGTTGAGTTGATGAAGGCGTTTGGATTCTCAATGGCCCAGATGAGCATTTTAGGAATTTCCAGCCAGGCGGCGTTCCTTACTCTTGGTATAGGCATGCTTATTGGTGCGGTAGTGTTGTGGAAAATACTGCTCCCGTTAGTAAAGACGATCAATCCCCAAAGAGGAGTAGTAAGAAATAGCACTACTGTTATATGTATGTTATTCAGGATTATTCTACCGCAATTGCCGCGCATAGCATTTGTATCCCTGGCATTTTGGGGTATAGGTAAATTACTGATGAATTCAGGCCTTTCTTTGAGCCTGCTTTCTACTTTGATGACGCCGCAAGTGCTAACAATAGCGATTCCGATTGCAGCCGTTGTCGCAGGAACCGTACTTGCGGGAATATTGGTAAATGCAAAGAGGACAGGACTTGTTTTAGCCTCCGGTGTTGGAGGAGTTGTGGGTGTAAGTATGCTTAGCGGAAGTGTCAATGCACAGGTTGCAAGTGTTGGTCATAACCAGAACGCAGTTGAGCAACTTATGAAGAAATACGAACAAGAGGAAATAAGCGATAGAGATGTTTGGATGGTGAAAACTGTGTTACGGGAAGCCTTGGCAACCGAAATTGCGAATCGGAGCACTATGGAGAAGGGGGAAGAACAACAGATACAAGAAAATAGAGCAAGAGCAGAGAGAATTACGGATGTTCTTACTCAATTAGAGATTGAAGAGCATAGAGAGGTAATTAAGAGAAAGAGAGTAGAGATAGGACATCAACTAAAGAAAGGAACTATAAATGCGGAATTGGCAGAGGTAAAGCTGGCGTATTTAGACGCACAGATAGCGTTATTGCAGATTAAAGAGAAAATTGCACAGGCGCAGAGGAATTCTGTGGCAGACAATACCAATGATTCCAAAGCGGATAATAGCGATAAACTCGCCCAATTATTTAAAGATAAAGCTGATATAGAGAAGAAGGCGGAGGAACTATTTGCTCAAATAAGATTGGCGGAGATTAAAGAATACGAAAATCCAGGGAAGGTTAAGTTAACGCATTGGAATATCTGGATGAAGCGTGCAGCAGTTGATAGAATCCAGGCGCTCTTAGAAGAAGCAGGATACTGCTATTCCCAAACAAAAATGACATTTAAAGATGCCGTTTATGTATTTAGGTTAATAAATGGTTCAAAAATCCCGGATGCTTGGATTACAGGAGATTTTGAGAGACTAAGACAAGAGTTGATTGATAAATATGAAGGTAAAACGGGTCGTCACATAGCGAAGAGGAAAGTATTTCTTAATGTTATTTTTTCTAACAAAGAACTGAAGAAAATTTATTTTGATGAAACCTTAAGAGAATTAGCAGGGGAAAGGGGAGTAGATTATGAGGAGTTGCTTGGAACAATTGCGTTAGCGTTTAATCCTTGGGGAATATTTGGTTTTGCTGGAGAGGTCGGTCTTCAAAGAATCGATCCTCAGAGGATAAAAGAACTTTTAGAATACGTTTTGTCAGATGAGTTTCAGGACAATGCTAACCAAATCGAAAAACAACCAGTTCTAACAACAATGAAGAATTTTGAAAAGAAAGAGCAAAGCACTAAATTAATTAGGAAATTTGATAAATTTAAGGAAACTTTGATATATAGAGAAGGAATAAAAGTTTATCTCCTTGATGAGATACCCGCTCAATGGGCCGGGATAGACACAATTGCCAGTGAAGGGAAAGTGGAAGCCATCGCGTTTAGTGAAGATATCAAATGTAAACTTCTTTCCGGAGGTTTTGAAGAAGTTAAAAACTTTGAGACGCCAAGTATTTTAATAAATAGAAAAGATTGGCAGATGCTTTCGAAAGTTTACAAAGAAGCCTTGATTATCCATGAGTCCGCGCATCTTGAGGAATTTGGAATAATAAGGAAACTGCCTTCAAACGAACTTTCTGTGTGGTTTTCTGTAATAAGGGATTATTTAGAGGGAGACCTTAAAGGCAGGATTAAGGAGGAAGTCGCCCAGAAACGCATAAGTTATACAGAATTCATTGGCCGCATAAGTGCAGAATCGTTTCGTTCTTTCATAACAAATGATTTTATTCCCGACTATCTAACAGAGTCATTAAGTAATATGAATAGTGATTTAACTTTGGGAGAGGCCCTCTATGATTTAGAAAAGAATGATAAAAAGACCTATAATCTGTTGAAAGAGCAGATAGATATGGAATATATTAGCCGCCGCTATAGAGCCTTAACCGCCGGGTTAGCTCCCTATTTCGCCTATTCAGAATTATGGGCCAGGTATAATGAGTTTAGGTTTTTGCAGAATAATGGTGTAAATTTTGATGAGTGGTTTAGCCGCCTGAATGTTAAGTTTGATGAAAAAGATGAAGGAGCGCAGAGAAATTATGAACATCTGCGTTTTCAAATGGAACACCTTTGGGGTGTTGCCGCCAGGCACGATATCCGCGCCATATTTAATGGCAAATTAGAAACAATAAGAAAGGAACAGCAAAGAAAAGTGGCTATTTTTGAAAAAATTATTAAAGGGGCGGAGCTGATTACAACCTCTGATCAGGCAATTTCAGTAAAAAATTTAATCTTTAACAATACGTTTGCCGCAAAAGAGCAGTTGGGAATGCGGGGGATCAAGGTTGAGGGTGATGAAAACAGTTTTCTCATGAAGTCGAAGCCCGGCAACGAATTCTTATTCTTTTTCTCCTCGGACAGAAAAGGTAAGCCGCTTACTTCAGAAAGAATAAGAATAAGTCCCGACAAAAAGACTCTTTTGGTTCTTGAAGGTAATGAAGTCATTGTTTTAAGGCGCGGTAGTATGACTCAGTGGACTGAGGAGCCGTTAAAAGAGAAATCCGAAAAACAAAAGACAACTGCTCAGCCCGAAACTAATGCAACAGGTAATAAAAATTCTGGCCAATTAAAGGCGACATTGAACAAACAAAATTTAGAGAAGAAAGAGAAAACAGAAAGGATAGCTCTTCAGACGAAAGATGGTGAGGAAAATATAGAAGTTAAGTCTTCCAAGCAAAGCCGTGCCCCTCCGGCTGATAAATGGCTTAGCCTTAAGATTAGATTTGCGCAATTTAAGGATTCCTTATTTTCTTTATTCTCACCAGTTTCTGCTCTTGCCCAAGAGCCGCCAAAACAACTTACCCAGCCAAAAGCTGCAATCGTAGAAATATTAGATACCACAAAACAGGCAACACATATTGTTTGCAGAGGCGATAGTTTGTGGAAAATAGCCGAAAACTACCTAAAGGATCCTTTTAAATATAAAAAGATTGCCGGGGATAACAATATTGATTTAATCAATAAGATAAGAAAAGACGGTTCCCCGTATGTTTATGCGTTTATTAAGCCCGGGCAAAAAATTCTCATTTCTTTACCTGTAAGCGGAGCTATATTTCAAACAGTGACGAAGCCTGAAAAGAGTGTAGGTGCAGAAAAGGCTTCTGCTGAGGAGCAAAAGAAGGTCATTGTTGAGTCTCGTGGCCATTATAGAGAGCCTACCGTAACCGAACCGAGATATCACGGCGATAAAGAGGCGGCTTTAAGAGATATTGAGGCAAAAGAACGCTGGTTGGAAGTTTGGAAAGATTTATGGTTAAATCCGGACGACTCATTATTTAAGATATTGTCTATAAGTAAGGATACAATGTATGCGCCGATAAAAGAGTTTAAATCTACAAAGCAGTTTATTGATTTTATTCATCGGCGCGATACAAAAGTAAGAGCATATGCCGGCCCGTATATGAGGGGCCCTGTAGATATATCTCAAATAGAGAATTGGCGCCAGATTACAAATTCGCAGGAATTAGAAGAAGCATACAAAGCCAGAATGCATACTTATATCTTATTAGAAGGAAGAGAAAATGGGTGCATCATTAAAGGCGTGCTTGAGGCCGGGATTAAAGCAGCTAAGGAGTCAACGCGGCTTGCAGAGCTTTATTATAATGACTATAAGTTTAAATTTGGTATTAAAAAAGTTCTTCGTATCAATAATCCTCTTGAGCAGGCAAAGGCAATCGAGAAGTTATTCAAAATAAAAGTATCTGTAGGGAAGCAGCCTTATGCCGGCGCAAGAGTTAAAAGGAATGAGCTTAGCAATATCATAGAGGTTACAGAATTTTATCGGGACGATGATTTTAAACTTAAGATTAATAAAGAGCTTGACAGAGTAGAAATTTCGCTTAACGGTAGGCCGCTTAAATATTGGCCGTTTGACAGAACAGATGCAATGTTTATACTTAGCGAAAAGCTGGCTGAAGAGATTGAACGCGAGAAAGGCGTTAAAGCAGGCAGGGATTTTATGGGTGATTACTATGATAAGAACGAGAAGAACCCTCTGGGAAGAGGAGAAATTATTCTCGGTTACAATTATTTGCAGGCGCGGTCTACGGAAGCGGGCATTGCAGGCCTTATCAATAAATTAGAAAAAGATTCTACCATAAGATATCAGGATTATTTGGGGAAGAAAAAATGGCTTGAGCTAATTCTTGCCCCAGTCAATATTATCTTGGGAATGAGTGGCAGTTGGCTGCCGATAAGCCCGGCTGCGCGGTTAATATTTAACCTTTATCAGAATAAGGCTACTAAAGGGTTAGTTGCCGCGCCGCCTACAAGAGAAGAGAGGCAGGAATTTTTTGCAAAATTTTACCTTATTAGAAAGGCGGAGCAAAAAGCGGGCAAGGCCTTTAAAGATGAGGAATTAGACTCCGCTGAGCAGGAAGTTGCGTTGAAATGGAAGAATATGTCCGCAGAAGCTCGTAGGCAGTATGCTGATTGGGTTCAAGAACAACTTTCTTATCACTTTACCGAAGAAGACGCCAAAAAACTCTTTAATTATATAGAAGGAAGAAAGAAAGAAGCAACCGCACTATTCATCCTTGATATGGTTGATTTGACCGCGGATATTGCCGGCGCTGCCCTTGGCCGTTCAACAAGAGAAGAGGTTCTTAGAGAACATGACGGCGAGTGGTTGAAATACTACGAGAGCAGGAATAAAGATTTAGTAGATATTCTCTGTTCAAGGTATTTCTCTTTAACCGGCGAGCTTAACCTTCCTCAGATTATCTCTCTTCTTGTGGAAGGAAGCGGGCTTAATACCTGGACGATAGACCAGCTTGGCAACAAAGAATTTTTAGAGCAGGTGTTTAGCATTTTAGGGGTTACCATCGACTCAAAGAGCGGTTATAACGCGCTTTATAAGGCTTTTGCTTCTCCTGAGAAGGCATGGGATAAACCGTTTAAAAACGCGCCCGGCCGGCTAAAGTTCAACTTCTATCTTTTCGGATTCCCTCTCAATATATTTGCTGAGGAAAAATTCGTAGAAAAAACTATAGCGGCTATGGATGGTTATGCTTATGAAGTAAAAGAAGGTTTTTTCACAAACCAGGTTATTGAGTATACACGGGAGGAATTTTCAGGATTGCAAAGAGTTCCTGTTGGTAAAATTGTAGAATTAAATAGAGATGGAAAGCTTAAATTTGAGCTCCCCATTTATCTTGTTATAGAAGAAGAACCTAATGGTGCAAGAAGTTATCGTGTAGTTACGTTGGGTAAGAAAGGTATCCGCGATATGCACTATGATGTTAAACAGGATATGATACGCTATGAAGGCTTGGAGAAGGCAATGCAGGAAGGCGGTTATGTTAAGTTTACCTCTTCTCTGGGAGGGACATATAAACAATGGATTGGCGAGTATGGGCTTTTCCTTTCTCATGACTGGGAAAGCAGGATATTCCGCGCCAGTATGTATACATGGGATGCGATGTTAAATACGCACCGTTCTTTACTTGCAGGTGATATGGAAAGAGCAAGGAAATTACTTACTTTCTATGAGGATTTTATTAAAACGCAGATGAAGGCAACCAAGATATTTAGGGGGGTCCCGGCAGCTTTTGACGCTTTCCGCGGTATGCCTGTTGAAGAGGCTAATATTATGGCTGCGGCAATGTATGGTTTGGAAATAATGTTTTATACGAAAAAGGCCGGTGACAACCAATTTAACTACTTACTTAAAGATATAGCCGAATGGTTAGAAGATATACAAGATACATCAAAAAGCGGCGGCCTGAAACAGTCACCGCGCCTTAAGAGGCAGTTCAGTGAACCTAATGCTATTGTTTTTGCTTTTTTTAAGAATTACGCCCGTTACTATGGCGACAGAAAAGCGGCAAAAAGAGCCGGGAAAATAGAGGGCTGGTTAAAAGAAAATATGTGGAATGACTCTAAGGGTTTGATAAAACAGGAAGAAGACACTTCAAAGGTATCTTGTGATGCTCAAAGCCGCTGGATTCTTGCCGATATAGACTTTTTCTTTGATAAAGAAAGAGGCCTGGGCATGTCCGCGGATGAATTCTGGGAATATCTTAAGAGGGTTGAAAATGAATTTTCTGTAAGCGTAGACTACATGAAGAGAGACGGAAGCCATACAGAAGTAAAACTTTTTGACCTTGCAAACAAAGAAACCGCTTACCAAAAGAGGGGTTTGGATAATCAGGATAAAGCAATTCGTATGGGGTTTCCTGAAGTTACCGCCGAAATGGTGATGGCTTATAATCTGGCAGCCGAAAAATTTTCTTCTTTTAATAGAGAGGGCCTTACATATCTGGCCTTAGCAAAAGCTAACTTTTACACTAAGGAGTTGGATAAAGCAAAGTTTAAGCATACCTGGCGTCAGGCGACATTGCCCGGGACTGACACAAGTTTTGGCTGGTACACGCCGTTAGGATTCAGCTCTATAGCTTCAGCCTTACAGATAGATATTACTGCTGCAGGTGATAATATTTTGACTACGGAAGATGAGTCGACTAATACTCTTGAATCTGTTGCCAGGCCAAAGAGGGCCTTAGAAGAAGATGAAGCAAGGTTTCCCATGGTAATTAGCGGGCCTGAGAAAAGAGCAAAAGAAAAAGAATTGTTTTTCAGTTTAGTGCAAAGAGAACTTTTAAGAGAGAGAAGCCGTTCAGGTATAATTACTTCTTCCGAAACAGAGTTGCTTAATGAGCTTGAAAAAATACCGGAAAGATTGATTTATTATGATAAGTACGATGGCAACCAGTTTATTTATGAAAACAAAGAGGGTAAGCAGGTACGTGTTGTTTTTATGTATTCAAGCCGGGAGATAGAACAAGGCTATTGCAGGACTATCCAGGAGTTTGAGGATGCTATGCGCCTTGCCCGGGGGTATAAGGAAGAAGGTGCTGTTTCGTTTAGGGAGATTCGGCAAGTAGACGGTAAAAAAGAAGCGTATCTTCCTATCCAAAATCAGCAGGGTTATATTATTCGCCAGGGAGCCGAAAAGGTAAAGGAAGTATTAGATGCAATAGCCCGCCTGCCGCAAACCAAGCGCAGCCTTATATTAAACAAAGAGTTTACAAACTTTATGCTTAATATTGATGCTGATGGCGATGGAGTTCAGGAAGAAGTCTTAGCCACAGTTTACTTTCCGCTTGAAGGTAGATGCGTTAGCGAATGGCAAAGCCCTCTTGGCGGGCCCGCGCAGATACGCGTATTCGAAAACGGTTTGCTGCGTGAATCAAGAACAGACCGCGAGATTATTCGTTATCACTATGGTAAATATAGAAAAGAATTGCGCACTGAAACTTTTAAAAATGTATCCGGGGACCGCAACAATCCGCAGTCGGGTGAAGAAATCGGCAGGTCATTCTCGAAAGAAATTTACTTATTCGACCCTGCAAGGATTGAGTTCACTCTTAACCGGCTTCACAAGCCCAATCTTGTTAAATGGGAATTTGATGCGCCTACAGACATGTGGTTGCTAAAAACATACGGGTTATTTTCTCTTCCTGTCGAGATATTTAACCAATATAGAGATGTTATAGAGTCTACCAGGTATGATGAATTCGGTGTTATTCAGGAAACTAAAGTTTATCGAAATAAAGGCAATTTTGATAAGCCGATTAAAGCAAATGAACCTTGTGCAGAAGAGAAATTGGACAAATGGGATAAAAAGAAGAGAACAATGGTCTTTTCGCGCTTAAATCTTGAGAAGGATACTGAAAGAAAGATTAGCAGAGATTTGGCGCGCAAAGGCCGCACAAAAGTTACAACCTTTGGTGAAGAAACCCACTACAGCATCTATGAAAATAGTTTTTGTCTCGGACGCATTCCCAGAAAAATAGTAACCAGAGACAAAGATTCGAGAGAATTGCTTAAAATATTTACAGCCGAGAGTTACGATAAAAATCGTCATATATTAAGAGGTGCGGAGATAGATTATGGCCAGGGTGGCGTGCGCAGAAATGTGGCTTACGATATTCGCTGGGATGGGCCGATAAGAATTAGTAGTGAAGACGGCAACTGGAATACGGAAATTAGTTATAATCGAGAAGAAACAAAATCGGCAGCTACCACATATTATAAGAATAAGCCGGTAGTTACATCAGATGCTGTTTATAGCCGGAAGGATAAACAATGGATAAAAACGGATAAATATTGGTTTGATTATAATAAAAAAGAATGTCTATTGACTAAAGAAAATAATCTAACATTCTATGGGAGATTAATAAAGGGAATTACTCTTTGGCCGGACGGAATATGGCAAAAATATGTTCCTGAGTATTATCACGGGATAGAAAATTCCGGTAAAGGCTATAGACATGAGCCTATAAGTTCTTGCTGGGTGCCCGAATATAATTACAGAAAGTATAGATGGAACAACGGCTATTTAAGCAGAGAGAAAGAGCATTTACTTAAAGGAAAGAAGATTACAACAGAAATTCTTGATTCTCAGGGCCGGCCGGAAAAAGAAATTGATTTAGAAGAAACATTACTTAACACCGAAAAAGAAGAAATTGGAAAAGTGAGACGGGAAACATCACTGATATACGATGGTTCCGCAAAATTAGATTGTCCTTTTATCGCCGGAACCGGAAAAACAGATCTAATTGTAGTTATTGGTGATACGCAACACGTAATTCATTTTACAGAATCCAAGGCAGAAGAATTCAATAATGGAATTCTTACTTTGAAACTAACTGAGCTTTTAAGACATTTTAGCTGGTATGAACGAAAGGATATCTCCCGGCGCAGTAGAGATGTAGATAATTACCGCTATTTTATAAATGATTGTGGCAATAGAATCGAACGTAGAACCCAATATGAATATAAGGCTAAATTAGCCAAAAGTGCTAAATTTCCCCTTGGCTTTTATGATGTTCCCGCTGCTTCCCAAGTAATAATTACTTACCCTGATGGTACTTTTGAGTTGTATAAATCATCTAAGGCAGTTGATTATAATCCTTTAACAGGAAAGCTCATAGCTCAGATAAGTAACCATTTCCGGTATCTTACTACACAGGAAGTTAAAAATAACCTTGACCAGCTAACAGGTATTATTGATGGGTATTTAAATAAAGAAGGTAAGTTTGTACCGGAAGAGAGAAGAACTATTGAATATAAAGGAGCTTTAGGGGCTTTGGATATTCCTATTTTAACACTCTCACAGCCCGTAAGTTTTTACCCCAATGATCCTATAAAGAAAATAGGCGGAAAATCCTGGCCGGTGGATATTAATGGTAAACCTTTGGATATTAACAGTGTAGATATGAGTAATGTTTTTGACAAAAGGGGCAGGATTAGATATCGCGGTGAAGATACTTATAGCTGGGTTAAGCCGCAGGAAAATAAATCTTATCGTGCGCAAATTGAGACCTTTACTTATCAAGAAATAAAGAATAATATCGGTAATCCTGAAGAGATATTGGCCGGATATATTGATGAAAAAGGTATTTTCAGAACAATTTCAAATCTTAATTTATTCTATGAATACGGCAGGACAAAAGGTGACGGCTTATACGGACAAGTCGATACTCCGCAGTGGAGCTGTAGATTAGTCTTTGATGAGCAGGACAATAAATATATCTTTGCTATGGCTAATTTAACTCACCTGGATAAAACTAGCGGCAATCTCAACTTTAAGATAAAGAAAGGATTAGAGTTTAAAGACGGTAAACTTTATTCAAGAAATAAGTTGACCTATGAATCTTTAGAAGCATTGCATAAAAAGTTACCATATTTTAAAACTGTAGTTTCTTATGATGAAACCCAGGATAATATCGGCAGAGCTATAATCAGAAAAGACGGATTCTTGGCAATAGACAAAGCTACCGGCTTTAACAAAGGCAACCCCAGATGGGTAAATTTCTCCCGCTATCCGCAATATAAGTACATCCCTTTTAGTTTGGGAAGCTATACTTATAAATGGAATAAAGAAAACGGCGTTGATTCCGACAAATACCGCACCAAATCCAAATTCTTTAGCTTTGGTGAGCCCTACATTGCGGATTGGAGGCAGAGCGAGTGGATAGCTCATAAATACATGCTGGGATTTTCTACCTTTGAACATAGGCCGGCAATAATTTTAGGAAGCGAAGATTCGCGTATGGGTAAAGAAGGCCTCAGAAAGGGGCTCTATGATTTAAGAGGTGGATGGCCTTATGAGGAAAAATATGAAGAAAATGTATCTGTATTTGTTAAGCCCCTTGTTGATGATGCGAAGATAATTACTTATGATGTAGAATTTCCATTTTACTCTAAACCTGTGATTATCCAAAATGGTAAAGGGGGTATAATCGAGAAAGTAAAGAATATTCAGTTGTTATATATAGAAAAAGATGGCGGCATCATTCCCATTATTAAGCAAAGATATACTAAGAGGAATTCTTGGCTTGGATGGATGGGATATTGGGAGGAAGATATAAGGTATATAAATTCCAATACCGGTTTACCTGCCAGAGCGCCATTAGATTTTTCAGAAAATGATGGCTTTATACACAACGATAGTAACACAATTTCCCGTTTGCCTGGCATACTTTGGAAAACCGGGATTATTTCAATTGTAGGAATATTCTTAACTAGCTTGTTACTTATTCCTCAACTGCTAAGAGCAATTTCTTCTTTAGCCCGAAAAATAAAAGCGAGAAAAACTGTAGGGGGAGTGCAGAAATTGTTTGATGATGAACTTTGGGAGTTGGCAGAAGAACGCAGAACACTTAAGGTTTTGGGTGCAATGGCGCTTAAAGCGAAGAAAGGCGGCACCAGAGAAGTTAGATTACTAAAAAGAATTAAGGGAGTAACAGAGAAAATATTCTTAAGCGATGGCCCTGTAGAAGTAAACTTTATAATGAGCCTGAGGGTTCTTTATCCTCTGGTGATGGAATGGAGAAGGTTAGAGAAAAAATTAACAGAAGGTCAACTTTTAGGTGATAACGACGAATGGTTAAACGGACTTGATGAATTTGCCAACATAATTGCTTATTATATGAGATGGGTGATAAAACAGGGCAAAAAAGACAGCCTTGTTACAGAAGATGGTAACCATATCTGGTCAAGGCTTGAGATGCATATTGGAGAGTTAGTTGAATTATTGCGGAAATTATTATTAGAATACAAGGCAGCCGAAGACAAAACAGTAAGAGATGGAATAAGTAAGCAGATAAAGGCTTTATTGGGAGAGAAAGGAATTCAGCCTAGGACAGACGACCAAAATAATCCAGAACCCATTAGCATTAACAACCCGGATATCTCTGCTGATGGCAGAGTGTTGCATAGAAGAATACTTGAAGATTTCATGCAAGGGATTATTGATTTTGAGGAGTTTTCTGGTTGTTCTGTACTTAGCAGTTTAGTAGTTGAATTAAAACAATTAAATGATGAGTACAAAGAAGCCAAGAAAGCGGAAAACAAAGACAAAATGGGATCCCTTAAACTTATTATGGCAGAAAAAATCAGAACTACTTCTTTCTCCGGCACTTTACTGGATGCTATTGCTTCCGACTTGGCTCAAAAGATGAAAGAAAAAGGTAACGATAAGGATCCATCTTTAGTGGCTGAAGTAAACAACGATTTGGAAAAGGTAAAAATACTCATAGGCAGTTTATTGAATATAAAAGAAGGGCAAATTAATTCGGTAATAGACTCCTACAAAGCTTTCAAGAAAAGAGAAGGTTTAGATATCTATCCTATTTGGGAATATATTATTGAAGCAGCCCGCATGCTTCCACATATGTTACTTGCCGGCATAGCAACCATTGCTGCCTTTAATTACTTAGGGGGTGGCGCTTCATTATTTAAGTTCTTCTCATCTTTACCTTATCTAATCAATATGCATCTTTTGAATATTCATATTTTAGCGATAGGAGCTGGACTTATTGCTTTAGGAATAATTTTTGAAGCAACTGCCCGCATATTTAAGTCTAAACAGTATGGAGATAATAAGTATACTTTCAAGACTAATGATAATCCTTTATTAAGACCTTTCTTCTACAAAGCTGCCTCACTCACTTTAAGAGCATTAGGTCTTATCGGGTTATTTATAGCCCTCTTTGGTCTTCCTTATGTTTCATTCACTGTGTCTCAAAAAGCTCTTATCTGGCTGATTGGCTCAGTAATTGGATTAGAGTTATTCGGGATTGCATTTCCGGTAATGTCTAATTTAATTAGTAAAGGATTTACATGGCTGCAGGAAAAGACTGGTTCAAAATTTGTCAGGAGTATCAATCTCATTAGCTTCTTTGATTCTACCAGGCCGGTTTCTATTATTGGATTATCCTTGCGTTACCATTACAGGCCCACGGTATTTACCGGTGGTATTTTGGGAACAATTGCCTCAATTTTCTTCTACGGCGTTCTCTTGGCAGGATTTATAGGATTGAGCGCCTATTTAGGAGTAGAAAGTTTTCATATCTTTTTCCATAGCCAATTTGCATTAGGAAATTGGTTTAAGATATTAGCCGGCGGAGCTATGTTTGCATTATCTTTGTATCTTTTAAGGTATGGTATAGGAACAGCCTTTACAGCATTTGCATCTTTATTCCGCAGATTTCCTGTAAGGACATTAGGATTAGTTGTAGCCTTTGGGCTTACTACATCGTGGGGCTGGTTAGGCAGCCGGCCAGTTATAATAGTAGTTGCTTTATTGATGATATTTGAAGATGAAATAGCAAAAGCGATTTACAATTCATCTGTTGGCAAGAGATTCTTCGGCTGGGTTGAAAAACAGGCTATGTTTACAACCTCTAAGGCCTTCTGGCATAAGATAAGAGAGAGCTGGTCCCATGCTGCGTGGTTCCAGGCTTATCCACGCTGGGCAGGTGGGTTTCCTCAAAAGATGAGGGATAAAATTATGCAGGAGATAAGCGAACTTGGCCCGTTATCTATATTTGCTCGAGAGGTGAGAGCAAATAGTGGAAGATTTTTCTTGATTGCTCCTTTTGCCCTTGGATTTATAATCTTACTGCCCTTATCTGCAATTTTTGGCTTTTCACCATTTAAAGGAGTAGTTCTTGCTCTTGTTTATATAGGCCTTTTCTTTAATCAAATACTTACCGGCCACGGCTTGGTTGCCTATTTAGATGCTACAGGATTTAATAAGATTAGTGCTGTAATAGGTGGAATTATAGGCTATGCAACAGGAAGCTATTTTGGCGCGGCTTATCCTTTATCTCTGGTTGGTGTCTGGATAGGCGGATTTATTGTTGGCTTTGGAAGATGGCTTTTCCGGCGTGGCATAGATATGATTAGATTTCCTCTCCAGTTGGTTGTCCACACCTTGGGTATATCTGCAAGGCAAAGCCTTGAATTTGGGCTTTCTGGCGAAGGTGGAAATGACTACAAAGGTGTTGATATGAGAGGGAAACTGGCATCTGGTTATGACAATTTCGTCAATATCCGGAATGCCTGGATACTGGGCGTTGGCCTGGTGGTACTGAATTTAGTTGCCTTAATGTTTAACTCTTTATTTTCCAATGTCATTCTTCTGTATACTACTGTAATATTCTCTGCTGGCTTAGTTGTTGGTATTTTTACTATGAGCGTTGCTGGTGGAAGCAAGAAAACAATAGGAAGTTACTTTACTAAGGCAGGGGGTTGGGCAGCAGGTTTTGGTCTGCTCTATGTATTAAGGCAAATGGCTGCTAATAGTTGGATTGGTTTCGGTTTGTTAGGAGCTATTGCAGCAGGATTTCTCTTCTGGGCACTTAGTAAGAGATTCGGCTTAGTAAGTAAATTCGGAGATTGGTATAGTAATTACATCAGTCCTTTCTGGCGAGCTTTTGCTCTCTCATTTTTTAGCCTTGTCTGGTTTTTCTGGGTACCAATTTACAGAGGAATGAATTTTGAAGGATTGGGAGGAACAATTATTACTTTATTTAGTAGTAAGTTTATTTCAGGAATGTTAATTACCATAGGAGCAGTATTTGTCCTTTATTGGTTAAGCAGGTTAGTTGGATGGATTGAGTGCAACGGACTTAATAAGAGATTTAAAGAAAAATGGGAAGAATTCCGAGGCAAATGGGCAGATGTCCATACAAATAAGTTTGATTTGACTGAGGCCTCAAAAATATTCGCCTTATTTACCGATGTTCAAACTTACCTTGAGCAGGGGAGTTATGCTTTTGCAAGAGATATGTTAGAAAAGATTGAGGCTAAGCTAAAGCCAAGCGCTAACAATTCTGGCACAGCTACCCGGGAAGATACTAAGGAGAAGGAAAGAGCAGCAACGCAGAAAGAGATGTCAAAAGAGATTGCGCCAAGGAAATGGGGATTGATATTTGCCGGCGGCGACCAGTTTAGAGGTTTTGGTTTAAATATCAACGACATTTTTGACTGGTATGATGCCTTCGAGGATAAATTCGGCTCAAAAGTGGTAACCAAACTCGGACAGTTTCCAAAGGATAGAGATGAATTTGAACGTATAATGGCACTTTTATTCAATAAAGAAAAAGAACATAATATCACCCTATTCCATCCTATCCAGTTAGTAGTAGATGGAACGGCCCATCCCCGTATTCAGAACAGAGAACCACGGCCTAGGGATGCCGGGTTGTTGATTGATGTGAAGACTGAACTTATGCCTTCAGACTTGTCAAAACTTGGAGTAGATACCGAAACTTTATGGCAAAAGTTGAAAAATAAAGGCTATGTTGACGATGAGGGTATAATTCAGGACAAATTTAAGCAGTTGGAATCAGCTTCCGAGATGGATTTAGATTTTTATAATGAAGGGAAGAAGGGGGAAATATACACTATTTTGCAACAGCGACAGAATGAACATAACGACATCGTCCGCGCTTGGCACCTGAGAAGATGGTTGGTTTCCTGGATGGGTTCAGGCGGAAAATCTCAGGATACTGCTTTAAACCATGTAGAGCAAGCCCTTGCCTTTGCTGAAAAAGGTATTGATAATGAGTTGATAATGTATCTTGCCAGCAACAAGTATGATGACTTTGGTGAGAAGCCTTCTAAAATTGACACTGCCCCAACGCAAGAATTAATACAGAGAGAGAAATTAGCTGAACTAATCAGCGCAATAACCAAGGTAAAAGCGGTGGTTTTCTATGATTGGACGCCATTTGCCTTCAAATCCAGTTTTATGACCGGAACTGATTTAATAGAAGACACCAAACATTTAAAACGCCTGATTGTTGTAGATAGAAACGCCTGCGTTAATGATTTAGATGCCTTTATGGAGGATGTAACAAGGGCCAATAGTTCTGATAATTTAGCTATTATTATTCCGGGAAGAGGAACTACCAATTTATTCACTCCTGTAGGGGGATGTTCACAGTTAATCGAAGAAGGACATAGGTCTTTTCTAAGAGGAGCAATGTTCTTAGGCGGAACCGCCGGCGAATCAGTAGGAACCGGCTGGGGTAATAATATAATAGTTACCTATAAAGACGTTATGCGGGCTTACGCTAATCCGCAGGCTTCCTTAAGGCCGCTTACTTCCCGCTATGACGGTGGTGGACTTTTTGCTTCCATCTTCGGCTTTGAGTCCAACTTTGGCATCCAAGGCTTTCCACATTCTGCAGGCGTAGGTATCTCTGAAGACATCTGGGCAGTTGAACAGCAGGCATATGTTTTAGTAACTGCTAAAGAATACTTTTCTAAATCATATCCTGCGGCTATGCCTGTAAACACCGGATTTGACAAAGCGCCAACACAAGGAGAGCTCGCGACTATTATAGCCGCCTTTGGCGGAAGAGAAGCCTTGACAAGAAAGAAAATAACCATAGACCAAAATAACACCGTAATCAGCCCGGCTCTAACAACAGCGGCTGAGGTAAGAGGCGGCGTACTTTATATCAATCCTAATACTCTCCGCGGCCCGCCGGAAGAGGAAGAGTCCATTTTTCCGCTGGAACAGAGAAAAGCCATTTTTGAAGGTTACTTATTGTATCGTTTATCAGGAAACAACGAAACCCAGACAAAGAGATCGGCCCTTCAGTATCTGATTGAAAAAGGTTTACTTGAAAGCCATATTAACTTCCTAGAAAACAACAGCATTGGCTTACAAGCAGATGGAAGCTGGTTCAATACTTTACTAAGTGTAAGTAGTTTTCTTTCTTACGTTGCTTCTATAGCTACTACAGATGAAAATGAGAGAAATGCTTCTTTGGAAGAAGACCAGAGCATCTTAGAGGCGTTTGCATTCGGTGATAGGCCTACATTAGAAGAGAATGGAATTGAGGAGATTAGAATTAGACCATTCTCTAGCCTCTCTGTCTTTGTAAGAAATAATGTGCTTTATGTCAATCCGAATATCTTAAGAGCTCCGTCGGCGCAACGAAAAGCCATTTTTGAAGGCTATTTGTTATACCGTTTATCAGGAAATAATGAAACTCAAACCAAGAAATTAGCCCTCCAGTATCTGATTGAAAAAGGTTTACTAGAAAGCCACATTGACTTTTTAGAAAATAACAATATTGGCTTAAGACCAGATGGAAGCTGGCTGCAAACTCTTAAGGCAGCTGATGAGTATCTGAACAGAAATAATGCAAATAGTGATAATAATATCAACAACCAACCGCCACAAAATCCTATCCAGCTTGGTGACCAACAGCTGCAAAATTCTTCCCGAATCCGCAGATGGCTAAGCGGATTATTTAATAGACACAATCTAATTCTATTACCTATCCTCGTCTTCTCTAACCTGTTTTTGAGCGGGTGTTCTGATGTTATCTCCTCTAGTAATTCTTCAATTTCTGACCATGTAGGAATAATAATTGTGGTGGTAGTAGTTCTAGTAACATTGCTTAACTTAAAGGTGGAAAACCGTCTTTCTTTATGGGAAAAATTTGCTCCGATAAATTGGTATATTTGGAAACTGAAGAGCTTAAATGCCGATGTTCGGGTACTCGCTGCCGAAACTTTAGGCAATAGAGGAAATAAGAAAGCAGTAGAACCTTTGATTAAGAAGCTAAGCGATTATAGTCCGTGTGTTCGCAGAGCCGTAGCAGAGGCTTTAGGTAAAATTGGTGACAAACGAGCAGTTGAGCGATTGCTTAAGGAATTGGGGAATTCAAACTTGGCTGTTCGCGAAGCTACAGCCGAGGCTTTAAAAAAGTTAGGCGCTAGTAAAGAACAACTCGTAGAAGGCCATCTTAAGGCTTTAACGAGTTCAAACTGGATAGTCAGAAGAGACGTTGTCGAGGCTTTACATGATATTGGCTCTACTCAAGCAGTTCCTTCTCTTGTAAAAGTATTGAGAGACAAAAATTCTTATGTCCGCCAGACCGTAGCTCAAGCTTTAGATGCGCTTAATTGGCAGCCTATTAATCAGCAAGAAAAAATTTACTATCTTATTGCTAAAAAAATGTGGGATAGTTTAGTTGAAATCAGTAAATCAGCAGTTCCCTTTCTTGTAGAAGCATTGAAAGACTCCCATATTTCTTTATCCGCAGTCCAGACCTTAGGTAGAATAGGTGACGAGAGAGCAGTTGAGCCTTTGATTGAGAGATTAAGTGATTCAAGTGACTATTTTTACGGGGATGTAGCAAAAGCATTTGACTATTTTTGCGGGGATGTAGCAAAAGCATTGGGTAAGATCGGACACAAAAAAGCGGTTAAGTTTTTGGAAGAAAAATTAAGAGCAATGGATACAGATCAAGGGACTAGTTTCCATTCATCGGAACAGTTGTATTTCTATAAGGCAGCGGAAATTGCCATCATAAGAATTGGATTACCTGTCATTAGACCGCTTATTGATAAACTAGACGAAAAAGGTATACCGACATATATAATGGCAAAGGAAGTTATACCGGCTATAAGAGAGAAGCTTGAGGGGCGCTTTGGAGTGGATTCTGCTGAGGGCAAGGAATGGTTCACAGAGACAGTGGAATTTGGAGTTAGGCTTGCAGAAGACAACATTCCTCCCTGTGATACGCTTGAACTTGGCATAACTTATTTGATTGATAATTCAGATGATTTAGATAGCTTCAAAACTCACTTATCTACGCTGGAAAAATTTTCTAGATTGTGGCACGAAAAGTTTAGAAGAATAAGATGGAAATCGGAAAGGTCCTATCACGGCGCTTATAGATATTATATTAAAAATATTGTTTTAACTTTGGCTATTCTCCCTTTTCAAGAAAAGATGATTGTAGATATTTTAGATAGTATCGTAATCAAAGTAGAAGAAAGAACAAGTTATAGAGAAGAGGTAGTAGCCACTTATGATGACGTAATGTGTGTTGGGGGAGGCGCTAGTGGCCCGACTTATGAGACCGTTACCGAAATCACTGAATATGATTATTTGGATTATGATGAGGCAGAGGCTTTAGTAAGAGAGCTATCAAAAGATTCTTCAAGCCCCAACACCCCCTACGAGCTCGGCACGCCTCTAAATCGTATTTATAAAGCTCGCATATCGAATTCAAGCAGTCCTGTATTAGCTATTAAAAGCATACAAAGAATAGTTAACTTCCTTGCCCAAAGAGATGTAGAAAGGTTAGGCAGGGATATTTTAAGGAGGAAATGTGGCATAGAACAAGCAGATTTATTATTAATTTTAGGAAACAGCAGAATAGAAGTTGCTGAGGAAGGAGTCAAAGTTTATAGGCGGGGGCTGGCTAAGAAGATTTTAATTGCTGGAGGCATAGGCAGAGAGAGTGAATTGTTGTGGAATAATATTAAGAAGTCTAATTATAAAATAGATAATTTGGAACAGAAATCAGAAGCAGAAATATTTAGAGAAATTTTAATAATAAATGGAGTTAAAGAAAAAGATATATTGCCGCTTGATACTGAATCTACTAACTCAGAACAAAATATTCGCAATGCTATAAGGATTTTAGAAGAAAATGATTTCTATTCTGAAAGCATTATTCTCATCCAGCATCCTGCTATACAAAGAAGAGCCGCAGCTACTTTCCAAAAAATAATAAACGAATCTGAATACAAAAAATGGCAGAAAGTTAAATTAATTACTTTTGCTCCTTATATACCAGATTTAGCCACGGCAGATGAAGAAGAGCGCTTATACTACATTAATATGGCTTTAGGCGAGACAGATAGATTGATAAAATATGGCCCTAAGGGCGAAGGATTTATTGTTGATGTTTCAATACCTGATTATGTTATCGATGCCTACATACGGTTGGTTCTTAAAACTGAAAATATTGAAGTTTTGGATAAAGAAATAGATACTGTTATGAAAGTTATGCGAAGACTGCTATCGCATCCTGAAGCAAGGGCAGAGAAGATATGCAAAGATTACGGGATCTCAAAAGAGGATTTATTAAGTGTATATAAAATTATAAAGGCATCTGAAAAACTAAGGAGTACTTTAGTCTATAAGAATAAGATGCAAGGGGTCGCCAATGAGTTGCTATATTTATTTAATGATAAAAATTTCCTCAGTAGTCATTTTAGAGGTGAGGTTGTTTATCCTTTAATAGTGGAATTTCATCCGGGAGAGTGGTGTCCTCACCAATGCGTATTTTGTTATAGCCGACATAACAGAGAACGTCCTTTTGAATACTACGATAGAAAACTTGGCAGAAGACCTTTAACTCCCCAGAAGGCCCGGGAATTAGTGGAGGGATTTGCTAAAGGCGGAACAAAAGAGATATGGGTTTCAGGAGGTTTAGAGCCACTTGTTGCAAAAGATACTGTGTTAGCTATACTTGAAGCTGCACACAGAAATGGTCTAAAGACAAGATTGTATACAAATGGTGAGATATTTCATGAAGAAGTGCGAAGGGTAGCGGTCAATTGTTCCTGGGTGAGGTTTAGTATATGTGGTGTTACAAAAGAGATGTTTGAGAAAATACATAGGCCAATATCATATAAATATAATTTTGAAAGAGTTGTTGATGATGTTAAGAATTTTGTAAGGTTTAAGAAAGAGCAGGGTTCTAATGTTGAAATCGGTATGTGCTATCTAATTATTCCAGAGCCGGCTAATTATAAGGAACTGGTTGAGGCAGTTGAATTTGCTTATAAAATAGGATTTGATTTCTTTAGCGTGAGAACAGATATGGGAAGTGTGGTCGGGAAATTTAATGACCGAGAGATTACTGAGATTTCAGGACAGATAAGGATCATAATTGAAAATGGCAGGCGAGGCAAATATGGGAATATGAGACTCGATTTACGTGGGATTCAGGAAGAGGAATTGAAAGAGAAAGAGATTGTGCCAGATATGGAAAGAGCAAAATCTTGTTATGCTAGGTTATTAAAGATGATTGTAAACCCATTTGGGATAGGTTTCATCTGTGACTATATTGAGCATCCAAGGAATGCCAGGCCAGAGTTTGAAGTAGGAGATTTTTTTAACGAGGGTATAGAGAGAGTGCTTAAGGCCAGCAAAGATATACAGCACTATGTAGAAGTATGTAAAAATTGTAAAATTGACTGCCTTATTCATGAACAGGTAACCAATACTCTAATTGAAAAATTAGAAAGCGATAACAGATTTGGTATCTCATTAGATGAACAGCCATTTATCGCGAGTAGTCCCGTTATTTCTCTGGATAAATTCTTGAGCAAATGTCAAGGTGAGCAGGTGGCACTTGTAACCGGGGCAACAGGATTTATAGGCTCACATCTTATTAATAATCTATTAGCAAGTGACAAGAAGATAGTTGCAGTTGTGCGTTCTAAGGGTAAGGAAGCTTTTAGGAACCTGGAACATAACATTAGGAATGAGAATTTATATATTGCTAAGGTTGGAGATATTTTGGATGCAGATAGTTTAGCATCTTTAGAGAAGTTAGTAAAGCAGGTATTCATTGTTTATCACTTGGCAGCAAGGACAAGTACAAGAGTCTCTACCTTTGAAGATGGCGTAGAGACTATCGCTACCAATGGGCTAACGACCGCTATTATCTCAGCACTTTGCAAGAAGTATAATAAGAAATTAGTTTATATCTCATCCGCACATATCTATCTGAAATTCGAACACAAGGAGCGTGCATTTTCTGAAAAGATGCCTTTGCCGATTTCCGAAGAAACAACTAGATTGCTGAATAGAACTTCTAATATGTTCATAGATTATGTGGAGAAATATATTTTTGCTCAGGATATTCGTGAGCCAAGAGAATTTGTGACTAACTACTTTAAACAGTTTGGAAACACACTTAAAGATTTAGAAGGCATTTTTCCTGAAGGTATATATCCGCTCTCAAAGATTCTTGGAGAAGAATTTGTTAGAGAAATGCCAGAGGGCAAAGGAGTAATTTTAAGATTTAACAATGTCTTTGGTGTCAGACAAAGAGAAACCGATGTTGTAGCGGTTATTACTAATAGGCTCTTAGAAGGAAAACCCGTTAAGGCCTCTACAGATACAAGGAATTTTATTTATATAAATGATGTAGTAAAGGCTATCAGAGCTGCAGGAGAAAAGGATTTTGAGCAAAATGAAATATTCATCATAGCTTCAGATGAAGGTCCAATTGAAATGAAAGAACTCATTACTAAGATACAAAACAATTTCTCTGAATATAAAAGTAGAGATTTTCCTGTGGAACCCGCCCCCCTGATCCTTAGAGCTCCAGTATTTGATACTACAAAGGCTAAGAGAGAACTCGGTCTTACTGTGACACCTTTTGAGATTGCATTAGAGAGAACCATTCAATACTTCAGAGATATCTATCGCGATATACTTATACAAAAGATTAAGAGCTTAGTTGTTCAAAAACAAAAAGAGCATTCACAAGAAATAGAGGAATTAATCTATCAGCTGCACAGCCGGATTCTGAAGAAAGAACTTGAGGTATTCAGGCAGGCTTGGGAAAGTGAGGAGGCAGATATTGAGGATCTCTGGAAGGTTCTTCAAGGGACGACAGTGTTGCCATTGTTGAAGGAAGTTCCTGCCTGGGGGCCAATGACTTGGTATGAGCATATCCAGAGCTTGGTAAGGACAGAATACACTTTAGATAATTGGAGGAGAAAGAGCGGAAAATTAGAAGGTAGAGATTTTGATGAGGTATATGAGTATTTGAAGGAAAGGGCTGAGCGAGGCGAGGGGTTAAGTAGAGATGAAGTCATCAAGCTACTGGCACTTTATAAAGAGATACCATTAGAGGACCTTAAGGCTTTACGTTTAACAATCATCTTCCATGAGTTATGTCAATTATTGCTTCAAGGTAGAGATGCTATAGCTACGAGCAGATTAACGACACCTATTTTGGATGCTTTTGTAAAGGAAGGTATCTTAGGAGATGAAGATAGAGGAATAGTTCTTGTCCTCATCTCCCAACATGAGGAGTTTAACACTCTACAATTTGGAGAGTCCATACCGGCAAAGCTATTTCCGTATTTAGAAAGTAAACATATTGATAAAAATAAATTTTTCAAATTGGCCTCTATTTTATATCTAATTGATAACGCTGGAGTGAGAGAAGGTTTACTATCCGACATTCGTCTAAGAAATACTGTCTTTCTGGCGAATTCAGAGAATGTTAAAAGACTTGTCACCGATTGGGCAAGAGTAAGACTATTCTTGGGATTCTTTGGTAGAGGAAATAGACCGATTGATTTTTCTCAAATTGCCGATTTCCACAAGTTCACTGCTTTTTATGAGGATAGTTTCCTGGAAAAATTGCCAGAAATAAAGCCAGAAGATTTGGCTAAATTAAAGACAGAACTAAAAGAGATAGAAAAAGATAAGAAAGAAAAGGAGTTATTCTTTAGATTCTTGGCCAAAGAAATGAGTTTCGTGGGTTGGGCTATCTTCTTCTTCAGGAATTTAAAAAAGCTCTCTGCCAAAAATTTAATAAGGTACCTATATCTAAATGCTAAGGTAGTCCAATTAGTCCAGATGGAAATTGGACAAAGAGTTGAGATAACCAAATTTACCTTTACACCTAAAATGGACATGCTTAGACAAGAGAGCGAGAAAATAAACGAAAAGTTAAATAATCTTCCAGTTGAAAGTATAAGAGAAACTTTCCGCTTGGGAGAAGTTACTCTCGAAAATATAAAAGACAAATACGGCTTCGCCTTTGAGTTTATCGAAAAAGATAAAACCTTAATTCTTAATATCAAACCCCAAGCACCGAATTCGAGCAGTCCTGTATTAGTTCTCGATCATATTGTCTCTACTCCTGCTGAACTTCAAGGTTTTGCTTCTGTTGATTTGGGTAAGGTAATTATCAGAGGAAAAGATAAATATGAATTGGAGCAGCCTCAGAAATTGGCCCAGCTACAAGGCATTTACCAAGATAGACTAAAGCAGATTATCGGGTTCGTCTCTCATTATATCAACGGACCTCCGTTGGAAGTCAATGTAGTCATTGAGCCTGTTCAGATTAGCAAACCTTCTATTTGGTATGAATCCTCTTCGCCTCTCTTCAGCCCTATCGCTACCTACGCCAATGAGCACACCTGGCTTAAGGCAACCAAGAAGATTCTCGCTGCTCTGGCAAAAGAATATGGTGAAGGCATCTTTAGTGAATTAGACCTCATTAATGAGCACGCTCAGCTTGAGTATCTTGGAAGTTTACAAGGAACTCCTGGTTATGATGACATTATCCGCAAAGAGGCAACTCAAGAAGCAAAGCGCGCCTACCGAGTATCCTGCTCAATCTTGGTACCCACCATTAAAGCAGCATTGGAACAGGATAAGCAAGCATCATCACCTATTTTTAACCTTGCTCGTTCTAAGTCTAGTCTACCCTTAACTGAAGAACAACTCACCCAAGAAATCACCCAGAAACAATCCCAGATACGGGAATTGACAAAGGAGGAGTACCAGAGGGTATTACAAGTTGCTGAAGAGGTAAAACAATTCCTAACGCAAACCAACAGAACCACCTGGATACCCAAATTAGAAGAGCTCCTAGCAGACCAAGGAAAATTAAGAGCTGGGCCATTTAAGAGCTTCTTTGCTGCTATCTATCAAGGTATCCTTTATATAGATGAATCTACAATAGAGCAACCCCTCCACTTGGAGCTTGCCCTCTTATATGAAACTGCCGCAAAAGCCCTCAACACTCACCAAGAAAATCTTACTCTTGAGGAAGAGTACGTATTAGATACCGTCAAATCCGAAGGAAGATACTCTTTACGCAATTTACCGCATACCTTCGAATCTTTTATAAAAGAAAAATCTAAAAAACACAGAAAATACTATTTAGCAAGACTGAAACGATTATTTAATAGATTACCCCACTCTGCAAAGGCTGTCGGAAAAATAATTGAGGCGCTCAATCTATTTGAAGTGGTAAAGTCTAAAAATCTCCATGCAGCCAAACTATCCATCTTAGAAGAATTCAAATATCTTCCAGAGTATAGACCAATCGCAGAAAAAGCTATATTAGATGGTCAGGTAGCAGTAGAAGGCTTCTATGCAGGGGCAGCTACAAGAATGGGTAAAGGCCCCCTATATCCTCTAGATCCCTGGGAAGTGGTTGAAAATGAGATTGAAGCAGGGAAAAATTACTCTATTCCTTCATATGCCTTAAGGGGAGTTGCCTTTGGCCCCAGACAGCTTATCCAACTAAGGATTGCCTTAGAGGAACTTGCCGCTCAGGGGAATAAGGATATACAGGGGGTGTTATTTAACTTCACTATCATCCTGCACATCAACTCCCAGATTGAACAGATTGTCAAAGAAGACCTTATTAAACACAACTTCTATGGCTTTAATTCTGCTAATGTCATTATCGTAGTCCAGCCAATGCTGCCAGGTTGGTTCATAGACAAAGAAGGCAGAGTAAGACTAGATACAAGAAGTAAGACCTATCCCTACAACCATGGCTGGGCGAGGATGCAGCTTGGTTGGAAGAACCAAGGATATACCTTACACAGAGATGGCAAAATCAGCAGAATAAAAGAATCGCTCATCGATCGTCTTATATCGAAAGGCGTAGAGTATATGTGTCTGAACAGGATCAATGACTTAGACCGTCTCTCACTTCAAGGTGCCATTGACATTGATATGTTAGCCTTAGGCATATACCTGATAACACAGGAAGGCTTCAATCTCATTGTTGAGCTTGTTGGCAACCCCACAGGACAAAAAGGCGGCTTAGGCCTAAGGATACATAACAGGAACCAAATGCTTCTTGTAGAGGGCTTAAATGCTAATTTTCAACAGTTGCAAGATAGATTTACCTACCTGACAGAAAAAGCCAAAAAACAAGGCCTCCCAGGCCTACCCTATAATGCTATGAGACAGATAGAGGCCATAAGAGAGACTCAAATGCCTATGCAGCAAGGCCTTCCTCTAAGTATAAGGTTAAGAGACGATAAAAGAATCTATGTAGAAGTCCCTGTGGGAGATGCCACACAGGTAAAAGGAGTAAAACCAAGAGCTGTAGTGAGGCTTAAGGATAGATTTACTCCTACTCAAACCCAGGGTGAACTCATCTATGACTTCAAAGCCCCAAAAGATGTACCCCAGGCAGTAAAGTTTCTAGCTGAGCAGGATAGACAGCCGAGGTTTAAGGAGTTAGTTAGGGATTTAGGGTTTATAACGGTTAGCTCCAGTTCACCTTTGGAGAAAAGTGCATCAAACTTAGGAGTACAGATAGAAAGCCTTATTGAGCAAATTCATCCTCAAGATGTATCTAAACAAAAAGAACTTTTACAAGGTTTGGTTCCAGAGGAACTTAGCGGACAGTATATCTCTGGTGGCTATAGGGAAGTAGATATTAAGAGTAACGTCTTTGCATATAATACTCCTAGCATAGGAACTTTAGAATTCGCTTGGGGTAAAGTAAAAGATACATGGACAGAGACACATGAACGATGTGAATCTCAATATATAGAGGCTTTGCAGACTTTGTTTAAACGGGAAGAGTTAAGGGATAGGCTTTCTATAGAAGAGATATATTCGATAGCATTGGCTTTGAGAGAATCTTTAGTTGGTAAAGAGGTTCATCCTAAAGAGATACCTTATGGAAATCTAAAAGAGTTAAAAAATATTATAGATGAATTAACAGATAGAAAGAATTGGAGAGACTTGGTAAAATTCTTGGCTTATGCTGATTTCTCTAAATTAAAAGGCAATTACCAACAGATTAAGAATAAGAATTGGTTAGATATAATTTCTCTTCTTGAAAATGATTCAAAAGGTCTCATAGAGGGAATTCTACATAGTTCACATTATATACACATCACAGGAAATATTTACGGCATAGCTGCAGATTTAATGTTTATCCAGAAATTATTGAAGATTGGGACCGAAAAGATAACATTAGTAGCTAAAACAAGAGGACGAGAGGATGAAGCCCTTATCAGTGATGTGGAAGCACTTCTTAGACAGGAAGAATTTGCTAGTCTTAAGCAAAAAAGAGGTGAGCGTTTTGGAATAGTAGATAGTGGTTCTTTAAGTGTAGGCACAAATCTATTCCAGGTAAATGGTAGATTTAGAGAATTGGTCCAAGAAGTTAAAGATCAAGAAGCCGTTTTGATAGCTAAGGGCGAGATGAACAATCTTACACTTAATCTATTCGATGTTGAGCATTATCGTATTGCTTTAGCTGAAGAAAGGATTACTCGTCAGTTTACTGGTTTGTTCTGGGATGAAAATGAGCATGAGATGCCTTGGTCATTTATTGTCCGGATTCCAGCAGGAATTATGCCAGCGGCAGAATTTGATGGGCAAAGACCGGTGAGAGAGAATCTCCAACAATTCTTTAAAGCTAGAAATAAAGCTAGAAAATATTATGAGTCACGAAATAAACATCCCGATTACAAGTCTATTAGAGCAGAAATGTTGAGGCGCGGGGGATTGACTTTTGCTGAATGTGTAAGACCAGAAACTCTATTAGTTAGAGAAGAAGATTTAGGTGATACAAGTCATCTTACTGGCAGCCAAGTTTATCTGAAAGTGCAGGAGAAAAATCAGGAAATTGTAGCTAATATAGTCAGAGAAAAGAGTCAGGGCGGTGAATGCTATACGAGTATATATGAATTGGAGCCAAAGGAGCATCATAAAGATGCAAAACTTGAAGTTTCAGAAGCTAAGGTTCTAAGCGAGGCGAAGAGAAAACTTGATGAGAGAAAATCAGAGAAAAAATTGGTCTTAATTAATGGTATAGTATTGGATTTAGAAGAGGCTGGTTTAGGGCTTGAAATGGGAATGGCTCGAGAAGTTCCACCAGGACGATATTCAGCTCTAAAAGAAAGAGAATTAATTTTAGCTCAAACAATAGCCGATACATATTCTGAGACAGTCTTTACTTTTAACTTATTGTACTTCTTTACCAAGACTTTATTTGGAGAATATAATGAAGTCAGAAAAGATAGACCAGAAGAGCAATTGTCCGAATCAATGAAGAATATCTATATAGATATTTATAAAAGACCGGGTAAAGAAGAAAAAATTCCTCTTTATAATAAAACTTACATTGCCGAGGATGCATCCGGAGAGATTATTACAGGTAGAAGACGCCTGCGTGGTGGAAAGATGAACTTCTCCAATGGAAACTTATTAGAATGGACAGAAGACTACCTTGTCGATAGCCCAGAAAAGATGCCTAATAAAGATATTTTAGAGAGGGCAGAGGTTCTCGTGTATACACCAATGTGTTCTGAGTCTCAGACCGCAAAAGTTTTAGATAGAAATGTTCGCCATAAAGGAAAATTTGACGAACCCAAGGATAAATACAAAGAATATAATTTAGCAATTGGCAAAGATAGATACAATTTAATAATTGTTAATAATCAGATTACTACGATTAAACGTGGGGATGTGCTTATGCCTTGCGTTGGGATAGTGATTTCTCTAAACAAAGATAAATTTGAGGAGATATTTGGGCAGATAACCGAGAAAGACAGGGAATCTGAGGACAGAGTAGTGTTTAAATTAAAAGAAGATATATCTTACAGGTTTGAACTCCAGCCGCCTAAAGAATACACCAAAGAATATTGGGAGAGTTTAAGTTGGTTAATGGGCGGAGGGACACTTTTGGTGTATCAAGGAAGGAATTTAGTTGCTACCAGAGCCCAACAGCGCGATGCCTTTACGCTTGAAGGCTGGTTTAAGAAATTATCCACTCAGACTCAAGAGACGCAGCTTCAGGATTGGTTAAGGGGGCCACGAATGATTATTGGTATGACTAAAGATGGCAGATTCTTTATGTTTACCTTTGATGGCAGATCGGATAGTGTTGGTGCAACCTTTGCTGAGGCAATTGCCATAATCTATGAGAAAGTTGGTGAGAATAATATCGAATGGGCGATAAACTTAGATGGAGGTTCATCCGTAGGTTTAAGTGTAATTGATGAAGGTAAAGCGTACACAGTAAATCTGTCTGCTATTGGTCCGGATAACTGGATTGGTCAGATTAGACCCATCAATACATTTGGTATGCTAGTTAGAAAAGAAGGACAAGAAGGCAGTTCTTCTAGTCCAGTCCGTTCCAAGTCGGCAAAGCCTTTAACTCAACAGCAAGTTGCCGAAGACATCGGAAAGAAGGAACCCCAGATTAGAGATTTAACCGAAGCTGAATATGTAAGTGTACGTAAAGCTGCTAAAGAGGTAAAACAGTTCTTGCAACAGACGGACAGAACCACCTGGATACCCAAATTAGAAGAGCTCTTGGCAGAGGAAGGAAAATTAAGAGCTGGGCCATTTAAGAGCTTCTTTGCTGCTATCTATCAAGGTATCCTTTATCTCTATTATAGTATAGATGAAACTACCAAAACTGAAGCCCTCCACGATAATGACCCCCTCCAGCTAGGGCTTACCCTCTTACATGAAACTGTTGCCTTGGCCTTTAGCTCTCACCAGCAAAACCTTACCATTGAAGAAGAGTATGTTTTTACCATGATCCACTCTGAGGGTATCTATGAATTAAGAAGGCTGGCTGAGAGTATAAGAAAGCTCTTAATTGAGAGAAAATCAAAGGCCCATAAGATAACCTATCTCGATATCCTAAAACAAGTATTTAAACCCACTCCATCAGCCCCGGCCAAGAAGGCACTTGAGGATATTCTCTCCCGCACTGTTGAGATCTTCAATCTCTTTGAGAAAGTTAAAGCTAAGCGTCTTAATGCTGCCAAACTTAGTGTTCTTGAAGAAGTGCAAGAGACCAACACCACAATATACGAGAGGTATTTCTTAGAGACGATTTATTCTGTTGTCGAAGGCCTGATTGCTGCTGAGTGCTTCTTTGCAGGAGCGGCAACCCGTATGAAGAAAGGCCCCCTCTATGGCCTTGATCCTTGGGAGGTAGTCATTGAGGTAGTTAATGGTATTGCAGAAGTGAGTGAAGAGATTAGAATTAGGATCGTCCTTTCTCTCGCCAGGTATGATAGAGAGTTGCGCGATAAACTGAGAGTAAAATCAGGGCCATCAGGAGTTGCTCTTTACGGTAATCCGGGGACACAATACTTAATTCCGCAAGATACTGCCGCTTCACCGGTGGGTAGAAAAAATGACTCTGACCCCATTTCCCCCTATTTTAATATAATACTAGGTGAAGTTCACAGGTTGGATCCAAGGGCTTACGGTCCACAAGGAAAAGGATTCATCGTTTATGTGAAAATTCCACAGGAGATTAGGGAAGTTTATAAAGAGCTAGAGAATGTTTCTAATTTCCACACACCAAATTCCAGCAGTCCTATTTCTATCTTCAGCCGCGTTGCTTCAAGCCCTGCAGAAGTGGTTGTTATTAGGCCTAAAGAATTAACTCAGTTAGCAGGTTTGTATCAAGCTAAACTCAGGCAAGTCTCCGGCTTTGATGCTCACGGTGTCAACGCATCGGCGGTTTCCAGCTCTCCAATCAAGATAACCCCTTCTCTTGAGAGTTTCACCCAAAAACTATCCCTTGGCATATTCGACCTCATTCATGCCAAGAGCCTACTTTGTAAGTTCGCCGCCCTGCTTAAAAAAACAGACGAAGAAAAGGTTAAAGGACAACTAATTATCGGAAAGACATTCCTGCCTTCAGCCCTGCTTACCGAAGAGGAACGTAATACTCAATTAGGCCAGAAAGACTATACTGAAATTGTCTCTGATACCGCTAATTTAAAAGCGGCAAAGCAGATAGTTATAACCTTTAATCCCATGGATGGAGGCTTAGGCACTAGCGTTGAAAGAAAAACTTATCTTAAGAATGTGGCCGGAATAAATAAGCTGGGAGCAAAGGCAACTGATTTATTCTTTAGGGTAAAAGCCGAAGGAAAAGACTCTTTGGGTAACCGGATAGAATACGATGAGCTCATCTCCATCGCTGAAATCAAGCTTCTGCGGGTGATAAAAGATGCTTCTCAATACGGAGCTGCTTACTTCCAACCTCTGGTTAATAAAGATTCAGCACCGTCTTATATAAAGCTGTTAAATAGTATCTACTTTGACGATAGAATCGGCGATACCATAATCTATAAAAAAACTTATCTACAGGTTATGCAGGAGAAAGGCATAAAACTTTATAAAAACGACGAATTGCTCTATCAGGCGGACTTACCTATTATTGATATCGGGAAAACCACTAAAAATCAATTATTTTTAACCGACAAATTCACCGCGCCCGGGGGCCATGGGCAGTGGGGAGTAAGGCTTCTCTATGAAGCGCTTAACTTTGTCCAAACCGATAATAAAATTTACATCAGGGCCTTCTATAACGGAGACGGTATAGCTAACTTCCCTGATAATGCAATTTTAGGCTGGATGGCCAGAAACAGAGTGCCAATCGTAATGATATCTACTACCAAGACAGGAATAGATAAAAAAGGCGGACAAATCGGTATCCAGATATTGGAGGATAACTCAACCAGGGTCCAGATGCTCGAACTTGCCCAGGCAAAGAAGCCCGGAAAAGTTCACGAAGACCTATTTGCCGCAATCGGCCTCCAAGGAAAAGAGAGCGTTGAAGGAACTAAAGACGGAAAGCCTCACACTTACACCAACGAACCAGGCGCCCAGGCTTTCAACACCAATATCGCCCTTATCAACTATACCGTGCTGGCACCTATGTTACAGGAACTCTCTGGACTGAAAAATATCGAGTATGAGGAAGGGACTCCCTTGTCCGGAAAAGAACTCATCGAGCGAATCATTACCCCTGATTTAATCGAAAACGAAAAAGAAAAGTCTGATGGAAAGAAATACACCCAGATTGAAGGCGCAATCGGCTCAGCCCTGCTTAATTTAAATGCCTTCTTTGCAACTTCAAAAGACCCAAGAGTAAAAGCGATATTACCTAGGGGAGAAAAGCTCTTAAGAGTAGTAAACGTCAGCGCTGCAAAAAGAACTAAATTCTTTACTCCGGTCAAGAACGCGTTTGATTATGTTTTGCAGGCTTACTCAGACTTTTACTGTCTTGATAATAACAAATGGACCCTTTGTAATGCAGAAGAAGGAAGAATACCCCCGGCAATTAAACTTGTTGCGTATAAGCGGGACGAACATAACGCTATTATTCCCGATGAAGAGGGCAACCTCCAGGATGATAAGTTTTACGGGGACGTCCAAAACTGCATAGACTGCTTCAAGGGAATATCCACCAAGGAACTTAAATCCCTTACTATAAAGGGAAGAGTCGCTTTAAAAGGAGTAATCCTTAAAGGAGAGGTAATAATCACCAGCGAATATACCTATCCTGAAGTATTTGACCTCAACAGCACAGAAGCAAAAAAAGCATTGGGGCAGGAAAGAACCCAACCGTTGGTTTTGGAGGATGTGGAGATCGTAATCAATGAAGAAGGAATAAGATGTAATAGCGTATTAACTAGGCTTGTTCGCAGCGCAAGCTCGCCGGTTAGGGAATCCTTTGGCACCAAAACTATCGGTATAGTCAATGAAAATTTGAGAAGAGCATTGAATAGTGGCGATTTACTGGTTGAGGTAACACAGGAGGCCTTTTTGCCTGAGATAGAGGATTCAATATCTCAACAGTCCCTGGCCAGCGGAGGTTTGGGTTTCCTTTCGGGCGAAACGTGTGGCGGATACGGACAGCTTGGCGTTGATACTGTTGGGTTGATGCCTTTCTATGCTCATTACAAGGATATAGATGGTAATTGGCATCGGGTTAATTGGAATCAGGCAAAAGAAGTTAAACCTTTGCTTGTGCAAAAAGGCAATAACCTTCAGGAACAATTGAAGATCGATATAGAGTTCAATCATCAGAATTATCCGGTTTTATTCTATATTGTAAATAGAGACGGGACACCGGTATTGGGTATCTATCAACCCGATATATTCAATGTCCTGTATCCTGATGAGCCTCAGAGGGTTATCCAGTATGCATTCATAGGCAAAGTTTTTGTAGAGTTATTCAATACTCTTGGCGTTGCCCCGAGTATTTTAAGGCTGAATGAGCCCCAGCTATTATTTGTGGAGGTGGCGCGGCAAAATGACATTGCTTATTTTAGTAAAATAGGCGGCCAGAGCATCCATAAAGAAACAAAATTGGTTCTGACCACGCACACCCCTGAGGCAGCTGCCTTACCGGTGTATGATAATATAGAATGGTTAAAACTTCATATTGGCTCCGAGATGGTTCCTGATTGGATTATCTGTGACGGCAGAGTAGATATGGCAAGAAGACTAACTGAGCAGGTTGAGGTTATCAACGCTGTATCAGCAGAGCACAAAAAGGTAACCAGATTAGTTATTCTGCCGAAATACGCTTATAAGACCACGGGCATTCTTAATGGTTCTGACCCCAAAATATGGAAGAGCGGAAGGCTAAAGCATATTGAAGAATTGCACAAATCCCGGCAAACAGAAATAACCGGAGAAGAGCTCTTTTCTGCCGGGGAGTCTATAAAACCGGAGTTAAACGAATATCTTAAAAAAAGATTAGGCTTTGGCTTCACAGATTTAAATAGGCCTTTGGCCGCCCTCATCCGGCGCCTGGTGGCTTATAAAGAGCAAAGGATACTTTTTGGGATTATTCACTGGATTTGCGGTGACAGAGGTAAGCAATATGATACGCCATGGGGGAGAAGGCCCGGTTTAGAGATGAATCTTTTAGTAGGGGGTGTGGCAAGAGATGGATTAGGAAAAGAATGGGTAAAAGAGTTTAAGAGGATTATGTATGAACCGGAGCTGAAAGGCAAGTTTATCTTTATTGACGGCTCAGGGACAGAAATTATGAAGTTAGCCACTCAGGCCTGCGATGCCTGGATTAGTATGCCGCGCTCAACCAGAGAAGCCTGTGGAACTTCTGATCAGAGGGCGGCATTTAACGGCCACCCTAACATTGCTACAGCTACAGGCGGGCCGTTGAAATATATATCCCACAAGATTAATGGATGGCTTATGGATGTCTTTAAAGGGAGCAGGTATTCATTTGAAGATGTAGTTAGATTAATGCAATTACCGGATTCTTACCCTGAGAAAGAAGAAATTGTTGAGTTCTACAGAAAGAGGGCTCAGGAATTGCTTGGTGAATGTCTGCAGGAGGCAAGCCGGCTCTATTATGCCTATAGAGAACAGAGCGATACCAAATGGCTGGATATGATGAAGGCCTCTTATGAGCTCTCGCATCAAAAGGTATCTATTGTGCGTATGGTAAAAGATTACCGGCGGCTGTTTGAATTCGCAAGGCGCAATGGTGGCATATCCAAAGTGCATAACTTAAAAGTTAACCCTGTTAGCAGAGATTCTTATGAAGTCAGTGTGGATATAGAGACCAGTGATTTAAAGATTGATGAGTTGTTGATTCAGTTACAGTACGGAAAATATGACGGCACTTTCTGGCAAACTCTAAATATGGATTTATTACCTCTTGAATTTGGCCGTTTATATAGGGCTAAAACAACACTGCAGCTGCCGCCGGGAGACTATGGTATTACTGCAAGGGCAAATGCCGCCGGGATGCAGGATATTGACCCTGAATTGGAAATTTACCACTGGGCTAATAGTTTTGGCCAGGATGTAAGAATTCATGTTTCTTCTTCCCCGATTTTCGATCCGGTTAAGGTAAAAGATACACAGAAGATTTTAAGTAAGAGATACAGCGAGCTTTATCTTTACGAAAGAGAAGTTATGGAAAATATTGCATTGTTAGCTGAGGAAATAAAGGAACAAAACAAGCGGTTGATCTTTATCAATGCGACAGCTTGCGGCAGGGGTGTTGCCGAGATTCTCCATAATCTTGTTCCTTTCTATAGGGAATTCGGCATTGAGGCCGATTGGTATGTATTAAAGACAGTTGCTGCCTACGATTATTATGACGACCAGCATAATAAGATGAACCGTTTTTACGATATTACTAAAAAAGTCCATAATCTTATTCAGGGCAAGAGGGATACAGTAAGTGACGAAGAAAGAGAAATTTTCAATAAGACAACAGCGCATAATGCTAAGATTATACGCTGTGTTTTAAGTGATCCTCGCAATATATTCTTTATTGAGGATGCTCAACCTTCGGGCTTGATTCCTTTTATACGCAGAATGAATCCGCAAGCGAGGATAGTTTTCCGGCTGCATATAGATGCATGCGGACTTATTAATTTTTCCTCTACAAGAGGAGAACTTCAGTTTCTTCTAGATTACTGGAAGCAGGCAGATGCAATAATCAATCATATCTCTGAATTTGCTCCTTTAGTAGAATACTTGGATATACCGAGATTAAGTATGCCTCCGGCAATTGATCTGTTCAATGATAAGAATAGACTTATATCTGATGAAGAAACAGGAGAATTTTTAGATAAAATAGTTGACATTAATGGTAAGCCTCTTAATTTGGATAAACCTTTTATACTGTGTGTATCCCGTTTTGATCCCTGGAAAGGGCAATTAGTTTTAGTGGATGCGTTTGAATTGATACAGGATAAAGTAGATGCCGATTTATTGTTGGTGGGTAATTTTGCCGATGATGATCCCGAAGGAAGTGTTTATTATGAGAAGATTGTTGAAAAAACGAAACATAATCCGAGAATACATATAGGAAGTTACCTGCAGGATAACGATAGAATTATTAATTTTTTACAGAGGAAAGCAGTTGTTGCTGTTCAAGTTTCACTGCGGGAAGGCTTTGGTTTAGTAGTGGCAGAAGCTTTAACCAAAGGTACGGTAAGCATTGTTTCTTCTGCCGGAGGGCTTAAAGAACAGGTGATCGATGGTTTAAATGGATTTGTTGTAAGCCCTGAAGATACAAATGAACTTGCCGTAAAAATCATGGAAGTTATTAATTCTTCCGAAGAGAAATATCGGCAAATGGGAAGGTATGCAAGGTTAATCGTAAGAGAGAAGTTTGCCTTAACGAGCCTTGCCATCCATAGGCTGGCGTTGAGCTTGGTGGATTTAGAGCATTTAGATAATAGAGAAGTTGTAGCGGTTGGGAATGTTACTCAAAAAGTTGTTGCTGGAATCAGAAAGCAGCCTTTACTTAATCTTGTATTTGAAAGAGGCCAGGCAATAGAGCAGCCGGACTTATTTAATCGGCTGACTGCTTATATCTGCAGTCGCACAGATTTATCTCGTGAAGAAATAGGAAGAGCAATGGGCATAATCAATGTATATACGGTTAAACAGGGTAGTTTAACATGGGGGATTAAAGTAGTTCCTACTGTATATGGCAAAGGTTACGATTCTTCTGCGGCTAAAATCTATATTGCTGAAGAAGATTTCATGAGAGCCTTAAGTGATGCAGAATATAGAGAAAATCTGTTTGATATGATAGTAAACTATATGGTTCAAATAATAGAAGAAAGAAGCGAAAGGGAATTCTGTTATGGTGTAGTTGAGGAGAAAATATTTTCGGCATTGCGCTTGTTGAAAAACCAACGGCAAATTATCGGTTTCAGTGAAATTCCATATTCCAGCAGCCCGATGAATCAGTCTATCCGTTCCAATTCACCTGTGCGTAATAAGCTACCTACTCGAAAAATAGAAATTTCTCCTTTTCTGGTCTCTAATGCTGAATTCAAGATTATTGAATTGGAAGAGCAAATTGCTGCTTCAGATATAACTATGCAAGATAACGAAGATTTTAGAGCATGTTTTGAGCAACATATAAATAATTTAGAAGAAGAAATAAAGCAGTTTCAAGAGACAATATATCCTTTTAAAGTTGATCCAGTAGTTGCTTATTCAACCGATTATCTTAGAAATAGGATTAAACAGCTATATCGCGATATCCTTCGAACAAAAAAACGGATAGATAATCTCAGATTCCATAATGAAAAAAAATGGCTGTTGTCAAAGTGGCAGAGGCATCTGGAGATGCTGGAAGAAGAATTTTCTAAAGCACAGTTTAATCTTCTCAGTTTACAAAAAACCCATTCCAACCCTCCGGCAAAGTTCAGGACAAGCCCTTCGGTTTGGTTACGCTCGCTCAGGACAAGCAGCCCGGTGGATTATACAAGGATTAAGGATAAAACCCGCCAGGTGGCGAAGCAAGGATTAAGGATAAAGGGCGGCTGCTCCAGTTCACCGGTAGGCCGTAATGTCAAGATTCAAGATTTGATCCCAGTACCATTGAGAATGGATACCATTGAAGATATGAAATTAGAAGGAAAGAAAGTGTTGGTGCGGGTTGATTTTAATCTGCCTTTGAAAGAGGGTAAGGTCTCTGATGATACCCGGATTAAAGAGGTCTTGCCGACGATAAGGTATCTACTTGACAAGAACTGCAAAATTATTCTGATATCGCATTTAGGCCGGCCTCAGAAGGAATTGAAGAAGAGGCCGGAGGCAGAAGTCAGGGGGGCTTTAACTCTTGCGCCAGTAGCTGCGGTCTTGGAGGAGCTATTAGGCAGAAAGGTAATTATGGCCCCCGATTGTATTGGTGCTGAGGTGGAACGAATTGTTGAAGATATGAAGCAGGGCGATGTGCTTTTATTAGAAAATTTAAGGTTTCATCCCGAAGAGGAGACGAACGATGAGGAATTTGCTAAACACTTATCTTCATTAGCAGATATCTTTATTCAGGATGCCTTTGGGGTAGTTCACCGGGCCCATGCCTCAACGGTGGCGATTACAAAGTTTCTGCCCAGCGCCGCAGGGCTTTTATTAAAGAAGGAAATAGATTATTTAACCAAGGTATTGAACCCCCGCAGGCCATTTGCTTCAATCCTCGGCGGAAAGAAGGTTTCTGATAAGTTAAAGACGCTTGAGAATCTGTTAGATAAGATGGTTAAAGGCGATGTCTTGATTATCGGCGGGGCTATGGCTTATACATTTATGAAGGCAGAAGGTAGAGAAACAGGAAGGTCCTTAGTAGAGGAGGAAATGGTAGGACTGGCAGAAGAAATATTAAATCAGACAGGTAAAAAGGGGATAAAAGTAGCCTTACCCATTGACCATAAGTCGGTTAATGACATCAAAAAGCCTAAAGGAGAAAGAAGAAGCTTTTTGGGGCCGTATATCCCTGACGGATTTATGGGTGTAGATATCGGAATTCTAACTAACAAAAATATTGAGTTAAGTTTAAGCGGGGTAAAAACTGTTTTTTGGAATGGCGCTATGGGTGTATTTGAAGAATATGAATCCTCCTGGGGCACTAGAAGTTTAGTTGACCACTTGGCCCGGAGGGTAGAATTTTATGAAGGTACGGTTGTTTGCGGCGGAGGCGATACCCTGGCCAGCCTGGCTAAATTTGGCTATAAGGGCAGGATGTCCCATGAGTCAACCGGCGGAGGAGCGGCTTTGGAGTTCTTGGAGGGCAAGATATTGCCCGGGATTGAAGCGTTGGAGATTGCTTCAGGACGAGCAAGTTCCTGCGCCAGAGAGCCCGGGAAGAATTCCAGCAGCCCGATGGCTAAATTGCCCCG
>JADHWR010000004.1 GCA_016783355.1 Candidatus Omnitrophota bacterium
AAAGAGAAGCTTGGGTAAAGGCATTAGTGCTTTAATCCCGCCGCAAGAAGTAGAGGTAGAAGAGGTAAAGGAAAGAATATTGTATTTAAAAACAAAAGAGATTAGACCCAGTCCGTACCAACCAAGAGAAGCGATTGACCCTCAGGAATTAGGGGAGTTAGCACAATCAATAAAGGAAAAGGGTGTTATTCAGCCAATTCTTGTCCGAAAAAAAGAGGATGGTTTTGAATTAATTGCTGGAGAGCGCAGATGGAAGGCAGCGTGCTTTTTAAACTTGGAAGAGATTCCTGCTTTGGTTAAAGAAGTCAAGGATGAGGAATGTTTGGAGTTAGCACTTATTGAGAATATTCAAAGGCAAGACCTTAATCCAATTGAGCAAGCAAAGGCATTTCAGTATTTGATTAATAAATTTGGCCTCACTCATGAAGGAGTTGCTCAGATTTTGGGTAAGGCCCGTGTTTCGATTACAAATATATTAAGACTGTTAAAATTGTCCCCTGAGATTCAAAATGAGATAAAAAAAGGGGGTCTTTCCTTTGGCCACGCACGCGCATTATTAGAGATTGGAGAGCCTGATGTACGTAGAGAGCTTATGGGGCAAATTATTGCTAAGTCATTGTCAGTCAACGAATTAGAGAATTTAATCCGCAAAAAGAAAAAAAAGAGTCTTGTCGGAACACGTGGCTCAAAATCAAAAGACCCATACCTTTTAGCCCAGGAAGAATTATTGCAACAGGCCCTAGGAACAAAGGTGGAGATTATGCAGGGCCGCAAACGCGGTAAGATTTATCTGGAGTTTTATTCACGAGAGGACCTAGAAAGGATTTGTGCTCGGATTAAAGGAGAGTCTAATGAATGAAGCTGTCTTGATTTTAATTAAGCCCGATGGCTTAAGAAAGTCATTAACAGGTAATATCTTAACTCGCCTTTCTGAGACAAAATTAGAGATTGTTGCCGCGAAGATGGTGCGTGTTTCTGAAGAATTAGCCCATGCACATTATGCTCATCTTGAGAATGAGTCTTTCTTTCCGGATTTGGTAAGATATATCCGTGGTGAATTGCATGACCGACGCAAGACAATGGCTTTGGTTTATTGGGGCAATGGCGCAATTTTAAAGTGCCGGCAATTAGCCGGAGCAACCAATCCCGAGGAGGCAGAGGCAACATCAATTAGAGGATCCTATGGCCGGATTACCACAGCGGGTTTATACGAGAACGTAATTCATGTCTCCGGCAATCAAGAGGAGGCAGAGCGCGAGATAAAGCTTTGGTTTAAGCCGGATGAAGTTATTGTTCCTCTTTATCCTCTAAAAGAGATTACAAAAGACAAAGTAAAGACTAATCTTTGGACATAAAGAGATGATAAAAAGTATGACGGGTTTTAGCCGGGTAGAAGGAAATATTTCTTCTTTGGGTCATGCGGTTATAGAAATACGCAGCAATAATCACCGTTTTTTAGACGTAGTCTGTCAATTACCCGTAGAGTTGTCGGGCTTAACAGCAAGAATAAAACAGGAGGTTCGCAAGGCAGTAAGTCGCGGCCATATCGTTTGCCGGTTAGAGATTAGCTCTGATGTATTGCGTAAAGTCAAGCTCGACGAGAAATTGCTTTCCCAATATTACGATTCTTTAAAAAGAATAGCAAAAAAGTTTCATTTGAAGAAGGAGCTGAGTTTATCCACCCTGGTTAGTTTGCCTGATGTTTGGGGGGTTGAGTCTATTAGTTATTCTCAACGGGATTGGCTCGGATTAAAAAAACTACTCAATCGGGCGCTCAAGACTTTAGTTGAAGAGCGCAAGGACGAGGGAAGGGCTTTATTAAAGGACCTTTTGAAACATACAAATCACTTAGACAAACTCCTGGATATAATCAAAAAGAGGACCAATTTAGTAACAAAAAAAAGATTCTCTTTATATAAAACAGAAGAGGAGAAAGTTAATTTTTTAAAAAGCTCAGATATTACCGAAGAGATTGTTCGGTTAGATTACCACGCGAAGAAATTTAGCGAATATCTTAAAAGCGATAAATCCGTAGGCAAGGAGTTGGATTTTATCTTGCAGGAGATGCAAAGAGAGGCAAATACTGCCGGCGCAAAGACAGTAGATACATTGGTATCGGGCAAGATAGTTGTTTTAAAGAGTGAAATCGAGAAGATACGCGAACAAGTGCAGAATGTGGAGTGAGAAAACACGGTTTATTATTTGTTATCTGCGGGCCTTCTGGTTCAGGCAAATCCACTTTGGCCAAGAGATTACTTAGCCACTCTTTATTAAAGACCAAATTGGCAAGACCTATTTCTTATACCACTCGTGCGCAGAGACGCAGAGAGGTAGATGGTAAGGATTATTTTTTTATTTCACCGGATGAGTTTCGAAAGATTCTGCGAGAAAATAAAATTCTTGAACACACACAAAATTTTGGTTATGATTATGGGACTCCCCGCCAGTATATTGAGCAGGCTTTAAAGAAAAGAAAAAACCTTCTTCTTTGTTTAGACATTAAAGGCGCAGAGAGCTTAATCAATCTTTTTGGCAAAGAGAGGGTTGTCAGCATATTTATTAATCCTCCCAGTTTAGAAGTTGCAAAAGTCCGTATCATAAGAAGAGCCCCAAAAACGGAAATCAAGGAGATTAAAAGGCGAATGAACCTCGCTTCTTATGAATTAAAAGAGGCGCATCGTTTTGATTACCAGTTGGTCAATGACAATTTGACAGAAACCGTAAGTAAAATAAAGGAGATTATTTTATGCCATATGTCCCGTTAGAAACATTATTGGATAAAACAAACAATTCTGTATATAAATTAGTTGTTGTTGCGGCGAAAAGAAGTTTAGAGATTGCCGAGGGCCAGCCGTCTTTAATCCAAGTAGACAAGTCCTTAAAACCCGGCACCATCGCCTTGAAGGAAATTGCTGCAGGAAAAGTAAGGCTTAAGTCTAAGACAAAGAAGAATGAAGGATAAACAGATTATTTTAGGGCTGACAGCAAGCATTGCTATCTATAAGGCAGCAGAGATTATTCAACAGCTGAAAAAGGATAATTTCTCTGTAAATGTAATTATGACGGAAAATGCCCGGCGTTTAATCTCTCCAAGACTATTTGCTACTTTAAGCAATAATCGCACTTTTTATAATGAATTCGAAGACCCTGCCGATTTTGACGTCGAGCATATCTCTCTGGCAAAAAAAGCAAACTTAATTTTGCTTGCGCCGGCAACAGCAAATATTATTGGCAAGATTGCCGGCGGCATTGCTGATGATTTATTGACTTCGACAATAATTGCCACAAAGGCACCTGTATTGATTGCTCCGGCGATGAATGAGGATATGTATAAAAATAAAATTGTGCAGGCAAATATACAAAAACTGAAACAACTTGGTTATCGTTTTATTGGACCGCGCAAAGGCAGGCTTGCTTGTGGTGAAACCGGCATTGGACATTTAGCAGACGTCGACGAGATAATAAAGCAGGTAAAGAGATTTTTGAAGCATGGGGATTAAATATAAGATAAATAGGAATTTTTTCAAAACTTGTTTAGTATGGCCAGGTGCCCGAGCGGTTAGGGGAAGGTCTGCAAAACCTTTTTACAGGGGTTCGAATCCCCTCCTGGCCTAAAAAATTGTCAAATTGTTATATTGTTAAACTGTTATATTGAAAAACAATTTAGCAATTTAGCAATAAAACAGTAAGAATTAAGCCGGGGTGTCGAAATTGGCAAACGAACGGGACTTAAAATCCCGCGTCCGTAAGGACTTGAGGGTTCGAGTCCCTCTCCCGGCAAAGCATTAGCGGATAGCGTTTAGCGGATAGATTTTACTATACGCTATACGCTCTACGCTAATAAAAGGGGCGCTTAGCTCAGTTGGTTAGAGTGTCACGTTGACATCGTGAAGGTCACAGGTTCAAGTCCTGTAGCGCCCATTTTAGTGAGTGGTGAATATAGGCAGAGGATAAGATGAAAAAGATTTGGGAGAGAATAATTCCTCTTTCAGAGGCAGATCGAGATTGGGATATTAAATTCTGGCAAGCACAAAGTCCCAGCCTTCGTTTTAGTAGTGCCTGGAAGATGCTCGGTGATTTTTATAAATTAAGAGGTAAGAAATTAAATGCAAATAGCCTCAGACTACAAAGATCTGTTGAAAATCTTAAACAAGCATAAGGTAAGATATTTAGTTGTAGGTGCTTATGCTGTTATACACTACACTGAACCTCGTTATACAAAAGATTTAGATATCTGGATTGAACCTAAGGGCAAGAATGCTGAAAGAGTCTATAAGGCATTGAAAGAATTTGGTGCACCCTTAAAGGATATCAGGTCTCAAGATTTTGTTAATGAAGGTCTAGTTTATCAAATAGGAGTAGCGCCGGTAAGAGTGGATATAATAATGGGCATTGGGGGCATAAAGTTTAATCATGCCTGGAAGCATAGGGATATCACTACCTTCGACGGTATTAAGCTTAATATTATCGGGATAAATGAGCTCATAGAGTCAAAGAAAAAAGCAAAGCGCGATATGGATCTCATTGATATTAAAAGCCTGCGCTATAGGTTGAAAATAAAAAAGGAGAAGTAGAAAGAGGATGAATTTAGATATCTTAAGACATAGCGCAGCTCATATCTTAGCTTATGCAGTAAAGGAGCTTTGGCCGGATGTAAAACTGGGTATTGGCCCGGCGATTGAGGATGGATTTTATTATGATTTTGAGCGCTCTTCGCCTTTTAGCGAAAATGACCTGAGGCAAATTGAAGAAAAGATGAAAGAGATTGTCGCTCGAAATGAGTCCTTCCTGCGTCAGGAATTAAGTAAGCAAGAGGCAGAGGATTTATTTAGAAGATTAAATGAGTCATACAAATTGTCTTTGCTTAAAGACATCACTACGCAAACACTGAGCATTTATAAAACAGGGCAGGGCTTTGTTGATTTATGCCGGGGTCCACATGTAGAATCTTCCGGAAAGATTCAGTTCTTTCGATTACTTTCTGTTTCTGGCTGCTATTGGCATGGAATCGAAACAAACCCTATGCTCCAAAGAATCTACGGCACTTGTTTTGAGAAAGAAGAGGAGTTATTAGAATATTTAAAGAATATAGAGGAGAGAAAACTTCGTGACCATCGCCGATTAGGAGTGCAGCTTGATTTATTTAATATTTATTATGATCAGGCAGGAGCAGGACTTGTCTTTTATTGTCCCAAGGGCGCGATATTGAGAGATATTATTGAGAACTACACCAAAAAGAGACACCTGGACTCTGGTTATGATATGGTGGTGACGCCGCACATTATGCGCTTAGAGCTTTGGAAGACCTCCGGACACCTTGAATATTACAAAGAAAATATGTATTCAGTTTTTCCTGAGGGCCTTATCGAGAGCAATAATGAATTCATTCTCAAGCCAATGAATTGCCCCGGGCATATTCTTATTTATAAATCGAAATTAAGAAGTTACAAAGACCTGCCCATACGCCTTTTTGAATTGGGCACAGTTTATCGTTATGAAAAATCCGGTGTTTTACATGGGCTGATGCGCCTACGCGGCTTTACCCAGGATGATGCACATATATTCTGCACCGAAGAGCAATTAACGCAGGAAATTGTAGGAATAATAGATTTTACACAAAGGGTTTTGCATGATTTTGGCTTTGATCAGTTTGACGTAGAATTAAGCACCCGGCCAGAAAGGTCTATCGGCAGTGATGAAGATTGGCACAGGGCCGAGAGGGCATTAAAAGATGCCCTCGATGAGAAAAAAATGGATTACAATATTAGTGCGGGCGAAGGCGCCTTTTATGGACCAAAGATCGATATTAAATTAAGGGATGTTTTAAAAAGAAAATGGCAATGCGCAACTATCCAATGTGACTTTGCCCTTGCGCAAAGATTTAATTTAGAGTATGTAGATTCAAGCGGGGCAAAAAAGCAGGTTATTATGCTGCACCGGGTAATATTAGGAAGCTTAGAGAGATTTATTGGCGTGCTCATCGAGCATTATGCAGGGGCATTTCCTTTATGGCTTTCACCGGTTCAGTTAAGGATAATTACCGTAAAGAGCGAGTTTGAAGATTACGCAGGAAAAATAAAGGAAAGATTGAAGGATGCAGGATTTCGTGTAGAATTAGATATGCGCAGTGAAACCTTGCAAAAGAGAATCCGTGAGACTGAAATGCAGAAGATTCCTTATGCCCTTATTGTTGGTGAGCGCGAAGTAAAATCAGATACCATTGCTGTGAGAAAGAGAGGCAATGTTGATATGGGGGCAATGCCCCTTGAGGAATTTATTGCGAGGCTAAAAAAAGAAGGGGGTGGTTTTTATTAAGAGATATGTTCGTATAAATGAAAGGATACGCGTGCCTCAGGTGCGTCTGATTGGGGCAGAAGGTAATCAACTGGGTGTTGTGTCCATACAAAAAGCCTTGGAGACAGCCGGGCAAAGTGAACTTGATTTGGTTGAGGTTGCACCAAAAGCAAATCCGCCTGTTTGTCGGATTACTGACTTTAGTAAATTTAAATATGACCAGGAGAAGAAAGAACGTGAGATGAAAAAACATCAAGCGAGAGCAAAACTTAAGGAGATTCGCTTAAGGCCAAATATCGAGGAGCACGATTATCAGATAAAACTTAAACATGCAAAGGAGTTTTTAAGTAAAAAAGAAAAGGTTAAGATTAGTCTTCTTTTTCGAGGCAGGCAGATGGCGCATAAAGATATAGGAAAGAAGCTTATGGAACGCTTTGTTGCTGATTTGGGAGAAGCGGGTAAGGTAGAAAAGTTTCCCTCTTTAGAGGGTAGAATGATTTCGGCAATAATGGGGGCTAAATGAAACTAAAGACACATAAGGGTACAGCAAAGAGATTTAAATTAAGCAAAAAGGGTAAAATCAAACACTCTGGGGCTGGTAAATCACATTTGTTGACAGGGAAGAGTCGTAAAAGAAAAAGGATGCTGCGAAAAGCGCGCTCTTTACAAACAAAAGGACAAAAGCAGCAAATCAGACGGCTGCTGCCGTATGGTTGATAAGGCTAAAAGTGAAAAGTGAAAGGTGAAAGGTGAGGGATGAATGGCAAGAGTTAAATATAGTCCAGCGAGGCGAAAAAAGAAAAGGAAGATTCTGAAATTTGCTTCGGGTTATTTCGGAGACAGAAGCAAGCAATATGCCCAGGCATTGCGCACAGTAAAAAGGGCCCAGGTTTATGCTTATCAAGGTCGAAAGAGAAAGAAAAGAGCCTTTCGCCGACTCTGGATTGTCCGCTTAAACGCTGCCTGCCGCGCTGCAGGGATTAAATACAGTCAATTTATCAATGGGTTGAAGAAAGCCAAAATTGACCTGGATCGCAAGGTCTTAGCTGATTTAGCTGTTAAAGATAGTCAGGTATTTAATAAGTTAGTAGAGATAGCCAAAGAATAATCCGTTATTGAGTTACTTGCGTTATTGGGTTATTGCGTTCAAAACCCTATAACCCTGTAACTCTATAACGAAATAAGGTATTTTATGTACGTTATAATTGTAGGTTGTGGAAGAGTTGGCGCAAAACTGGCAGAGCTGCTTTCTCGCGAAGGGCACAATGTAGTAGTGATTGATAAGAATCCCGGTGCCTTTAAGCGACTACCAGAGGGTTTTGACGGGGTTACACTCGAAGGCAGTGGTTTTGATTTGGAGCTTTTAAGACAAGCAGGCATAGAGAAAGCAGATGCATTTTGCAGTCTTACTAATGGAGACAATACTAATCTTGTTTGTGCGCAAATAGCCAAAAGAATTTTTAATTTACCTAAGGTAATTGCTCGTGTTTATGACCCGGAAAGAGCACAGATTTATCAGGGCTTGGGTCTGGATGTTATTAGCGGCACAATTCTTTTTGCAGCAATGTTAAGAGATAAGCTTGTGGAGAGTAGATTCTCCAGTTTTCTTATTGAGACAAAGAATTTAGGGGTGTTGGAGATTAAGCTAAAGAAGGAGTTTGTGGGAAGGCGCGTAAAAGAATTTAATGCAGAGGGTGAGTTTTTACTTGTCGCAATTAAAAGACCAGAGGAGACTTTTATTCCCGGTCCTGATACAGTATTAGAAGCAAACGATGTCTTAATGGCTGTGGTAAAGACTGACAGCCTCCAGAAGATTAAAAAGAGGTTTGGTTTTTGATGTATATTCTTATTGTCGGAGCAGGTAGGGTTGGTTTCTTTTTGGCACAGAGGCTTCATCAAGATAAGCATAGTGTCGCCTTAGTTGAGAAAGATAAAAGTGTCTGTGATGAGATTTCCGAGGAGCTTGATGTTTTGGTAATTAATGGAGATGGCTGCTCGCCGACTATTCTTAAGGAGGCAGGCATTGAGCGCGCTGATGTTGTTGCTGCAGTTACCGGTGACGATGAGGACAATTTGATTGTCTGCCAAATAGCCAAGGAGACATTTGATGTATCTCGCACTGTCGGTCGCGTTAATGACCCGAAGAATGAGCGAATCTTTGCTGAGCTTGACGTGGATATACCTATTGATGCTACAGTAATTATCGCCAAAATTATTGAAGAAGAGGCAAGTTTTACTGACTTTGTTAATCTTTTAAGTTTTAAACGAGGAAAACTGAGTATCGTTCGTGTGGATTTACCGGAAGATTCTCCTGTGATTAATCGCAAGGTTCAAGATGTGCAGTTACCAGCGGATTCTGTATTAATCTCTATCCTTCGCGGTGAAGAGGTTATTGTTCCGCATGGTGATACTGTTTTTGAGGTAGGCGATGATATTATTGCCCTTACTTTGATCGGCAATGAATCAAAGCTTTTGGAAATATTAGTAGGTAAATTAGAATGATTTTACATTCATTAAAGAAGGGTCTTTTTATTGTTCTGCGGGGAGCTTCAGGTATCTTTGCGGAAATCAGTTATGCCTTGGTGATTATTATTCTTGCGCTTCTCGTTTGTATAATTTTTACCCTCCATGCTGCTTAAACCACAAATAAAAGATATAAAGATTACCAGCTTCTATCTGGGCAGGATTATTCTTGGCCTGGGTTTGGTTTTGATTATTCCTTGCCTTTTTGCCGTTTTAAATCAAGAGATAAATCCGGCATTGGATTTTGCCATAAGCAGTGCAATTGCTTTGATTGCCGGTTTTCTTTTGATTACTTTTTGTAAAAGCAAAGAGGAGTTAAACTGGATGCAGGCAATGGGCATGGTTTCTCTTTCTTGGATTGCGGCGATGTTTTTAGGAGCCATTCCATTGTATCTTAGCGGACATTGGGCCTCCTATCTCAATGCTTGTTTTGATGCGATGTCAGGTTTTGCTACCTGCGGTTTAACTTTGGTTGAGGATTTAGCGCATCTTTCCCGGGCGCATAATCTCTGGCGGCATTTAATGATGTTTGTCGGCGGTCAGGGTATTGTTATTATTGCTCTTTCGTTATTTGTGCGCAGTTCCTCAGGCGCATTTAAGATATATGTAGGGGAGGCGCGCGAAGAAAAGGTTATGCCCAGTGTTATCTCGACGGCGCGGTTTATCTGGCTGGTAAGTTTAGTTTATTTAATTTTGGGCACAACTACCTTAGCAAGCATATTAACAGCAGAGGGGTTTTCTTTAAAATCAGCAATCTTCCACAGCAGCTGTATCTTTATGGCAGCTTTTGATACTGGTGGTTTTGCTCCGCAAAGTCAGAATATCGCATATTATCACAGTTTTGCTTTTGAGATAACCTGTATGGTCTTGATGATTTTAGGTGCTTTGAATTTCAAGTTGCATTATGCCCTCTGGAGTGGTAATCGTCGGGAAATTATACGCAATATTGAAACAACGACCTTTTTTATTACAGTAATGTGTGCCTTTTTGCTTGTGGTTATCGGTCTGACTAAAGAAGGAACTTATCCGGCGGGTCTGATGTTGTTTCGAAAAGGCTTTTTTCAATTAATTTCTGCCCATAGCGGCACAGGTTATATGACAATCTTTGCCCCTCAGTTTATTAAGGAATGGCCTGTTTTTGCCATTCTGGGTATTATCGCCGCAATGGGCTTAGGCGGTGCAGTCTGCTCAACCACAGGTGGCATTAAGGTATTAAGATTGAGCATATTTTTAAAAACATTAGGTAATGAAATAAAGAAAATAATGCTGCCTCGTTCCTCTGTGGTAACGGATAAGCTTCACCATGTTAAAGATATGGTTTTAGATGAACGTCAGGTGCGTATGGCATTGCTTATCTTTTTGATGTATTTGGGCTTGTATGGAATTGGTGCTGTTTTTGCAAGTCTCTATGGTTTTCCATTCCTCGCTTCCTTATTTGAATCAGTCTCAGCAGGAGCAAATGTTGGCTTATCTTGCGGTATAATAAATCCTTCTCTGCCGGCATTGCTGAAGATAATATATATTTTACAGATGTGGTTTGGCCGACTCGAATTTATTGCGATATTTACGCTTTTTGGCGTGCTTATTGCTGCTGTTAAAGGAAGATGATTAAAGTGTCAAAGTGTCAAGGTATCAAGGTATCAAAGACAGATATTAAAATTCAAGATCTTTTTAAAAATTTGTTTTTTTACTTTATTCTTTTGCCTTTTGCATTTTGCATTTTGAATTTAAATTGCTATGCTCAGTCTATATCCAGCACAGAGCTTATTGAGAATGCCAAGCAATATGATGGCAAGACTGTTACCTATACAGGCGAGGTAGTTGGCGAGGTCATGCTTAGAAAAACAGGCGCTTGGGTTAATATTAGCGATGAAGAGGGGGTAATCGGTGTCTGGATGCCTTTTGAATTGATAGACGAGATTGCTTATAAAGGAGATTACAAAACAATTGGTGATTGGATTGAGATTAAAGGGATATTTCATCGCGCCTGCCCTGAGCATGGCGGCGATTTAGACATACATGCACAATCCTTGCGTAAGATGAAATCTGGAGAGCCCAGAGAAAATATGATTATTGATCAGACAAAAAAGAAGGTACTCTTTTGGCTGTTAGGTGTTTTATGCATAGTTTTGATTTTGAGAATATTTATCAGGAAATAGAAAAGGATTTTCAAAGAGTTTGCGATAGTGAAGATCTGGAGAACTTGCGTATAAAGTATCTCGGCAGGAAAGGTCTTTTAGCCGGGATTACAGCAAGTATTCCTAATTTAGCTGTTGAGGAAAAACCGAGGGTTGGCCAGGCAGTAAACGAATTGAAAAAGAGGATAAATTCTAAGATTCTTGAAAAACAAAAGGAGCTACCAAAGACGACTCGTCAAGCTAAGATAACCTCTCAAGCCACGATAGCATCAGGCATAGATCTTAGTCTTCCAGGAATAAGAAGAGAGTTAGGTCATTTGCATCCAATTACTCAGATTATGGATGAGGTCTGCAATATATTTATCAATATGGGCTTTGTTGTTTATGATGGCCCGGAAATAGAAAGTGAATATAATAATTTTACTGCTTTAAACATTCCCTTAGAGCATCCATCGAGGGATGTGTTTGATACGTTTTATTTAGAGGGTCAAAGTGTCAAAGTATCAAAGTGTCAAGGAGCCAAAGAGGGAAAGTTATTGTTGCGCAGCCATACCTCACCGGCACAGATCAGGGCAATGAAGACGAGAAAGCCTCCTTTAGCGGTTATTGTTCCGGGCAGGGTTTATCGGCCAGACGCAACTGATGCATCACATTCTTTTATGTTTTATCAGATTGAGGGATTTATAGTGGATACAGATATAAAATTTTCCGATTTAAAAGGAACATTAGAGTTTTTTCTAAAATCAGTCTTTGGCAGAGGGATTAAGATGCGTTTTCGGCCACACTTCTTTCCTTTTACCGAGCCATCAGCAGAGGTGGATATATCCTGCATATTATGCAGGAGAAACCAGCCGCCGCCAGCCGGTAACCAGAAAAAGATTTGTCCTGTTTGTCATGGAAAAGGGTGGCTTGAGATTTTAGGCTGCGGCATGATTCATCCATCTGTTTTTAAACATGTCGGCATAGACCCGAAGAGATACACGGGGTTTGCCTTTGGTATGGGCGTGGATAGAATTGCGATGCTTAAGTTTGGTATTAATGATATTCGGCTCTTTTATGAGAATGATTTAAGGTTTTTGCGGCAGTTTTAGAATAGGGGACGGTTGTTAATGCTCACTAATTAGGTAACTCTTTAGGTGCCAAGGCTTGGTTTACGCCGCATCACTCGGTTTTCCCCAGCGAGGAAAACCTTCACTCGGAGAAAATTTTCGCTCGTCCCAACATTTTATATGTAGGGACACCGTGCCCGCTCAAATTTCATACGTGCGGCTTAAAACCAATCCTTGCCACCTATGATTAATAAACATTAGTGGGTAGGCGAGGCAGTGGGCGGCCCAGAATTGCCCGCCATGTACCGTATGGTACAGGGCCCGCTTGTAAATGAGAGATGAAATTTACTTATAATTGGTTAAAAGATTATGTTGAGATTAAGCTAAGACCCGGGCAATTAGCAGATAAACTGACGATGGCCGGCCTTGAGGTTACTAATTTAGAGAAGGCTGGCAATGATTGGGTCTTTGATGTTGAGGTTACACCGAATCGAGCAGATTTACTTTCGGTTATCGGGATAGCCAGGGAGGTAGCCGCAATTACTAATTCAAAATGTCGAGCGTATAGCGTAGAGCGTATAGCGGATAGTAAAACCTGCCTATCCGCCAAGCGCTATCCGCTAAACGCTAAAACATTAAAAATAGATATCGAGGATAAAAAAGATTGCCCTTTTTATTCGGCAAAGATAATTACCGATGTTAAAGTAGGACCTTCACCCAGTTGGCTTGTGAGACGCCTGGAATTAGTAGGCATTCGCAGTGTCAATAACATTGTTGATATTACTAATTATGTGATGCTCGAGACTGGCCAGCCCTTGCATGCCTTTGATTTAGATAAAATTAGCGCCTTAAAAATAGTTGTGAGGAGAGCAAGGAAAGAAGAGCAGATAATTACCATTGATGAGGTGAAAAGGCCGTTAGAGGAGGATATATTAGTTATCGCAACCCAGAGACCAATTGCCATTGCCGGGATTATGGGAGGCAGAGACACTCAGATAGAAGAGGCAACCCAGAATATACTCTTAGAGGCAGCATGCTTTAGCCCTCTTGTTATTCGCAGAGGCAGGAAGCTGTTAGGATTATCGAGCGAATCATCTTATCGTTTTGAAAGAAGCATAGATATTCAAGGGATAGAGACTGCTTCTTGGCGCACAATAGAGCTGATCAGAAAATTGGGTGGCGGTAATTTAGTTTTATCCAAGAAAAACTCCACTGTTTTATCCAAAACCAAATCAATTAAAGTTGACCAAGATGACACGAATCGCCTCCTCGGTGAAACAATATCCATAATTTCAGCAGGCAGGATTCTGAAGTCCTTGGGGTTTAAGGTGCTCAAAAGAAAAAGAACTTTAAAGGTGAGCGTGCCTTCATTTCGTCAGGATATTCACACAAGCATTGATTTAGTTGAGGAGATCGCACGCATTAACGGCTATGAGAATATCCCGAGGACCCTGCCGCGTATTAAAGCACAAGAGGAATTTTCTTTAAATTATAAAAAAATAAGGAAACTCAAAGAGGTATTAGTTGGTCTTGGATTAAATGAGGCAGTCACTTATAGTTTGCGCTCGACGCTTGAGTTTCAGAGATTTGGCTTTGAAGAAAAGCAAAGCCTCAAGATCCTCAATCCCTTAAGTAATCTTAATCAGGTGCTATCACCTTTTCTTTTTCCCCGCTTATTAACCGCTTGTCGTTATAATTTCAATTATAAGCAAAAAAGTATTGGTCTATTTGAAATTGCCAAGGTTTTTAAAAATGCCAAACCCCCGGAGACATATGCCCTGGCGATATTATTAAGCGGGGACAACTACAGCGTATTATCCCTTAAAGGAATATTAGAGGTTGTCTTTGTGCGATTAGGAATAGCTGAGTTTGTCGAGATTCTACCGGGTCAAAGAGAAAGTTGGGCAGATTTATCAGCGGGTATCTGTTTAAAAACAGAGAATAGTTCGTTTCAATGCGGAGTATTTGGCCGGTTAAAGAAAGAGGTTTCATCTCTGTTTTCCCTTAAGCAGGATGTTTTTATTGCTGAGATTGACCTTGAAGAGATTCTTAAGGCTTGCGCAAAAGCAGTTAAAAAATATATTCCTTTATCTTTATATCCGCAGATTGAGCAGGATTTAAGTATAATTGTAAAACAAGATACCCCTGTCGGTTCTATAATTAAAGAAATTAAAGAGCTAAATTTTTCTTATCTTGTGGACGTAAATATAAAAGATCTCTATGCGGGTGCGCAGATTAGTTCTGGTTTTAAAAGTATAACTATTTCCTTTGTTTTTCGTGCCCCGGACCACACATTAACTGATAGTGAAATCGAACCACTAATGTCGAGGATTATTCATTCTTTGCAGGATAAATTTAGTGCCCAATTACGAACATAAGATGTAAAATGTACAAATTTATCGGAATATTTTGTATTCTGGCGGTGCTTTTTTGCTTTTCTGGGCCTGCCTTGAGCGAGCAAGAGCAATCAGGTCAGTCAGAGCAGTCAGATAGTCTCACGATTACTACGTATTACCCCTCACCCTATGGTGATTACAATGAACTAATGACACACAGCAATACCAACTTGGCAACAGATGAGGGAGATGTTGGAATCGGAACGACCAGCCCTACGCAGAAATTAGATGTAGCGGGTTTTGTAAAAGGACAATCTGGTTTATGTATTGGTGAGGATTGTCGAAGCAAATGGCCGGGTATAATTTCTTGTTGGGATGCTTGCGTTGAGCATGGTTCGGCCGACGAGAGTTGTGATGATGTGTGTGCGCAGGATAAGGGATTCTGCACAGGCACCTACGGTCAGTTTTCTTGTGCTACGCAATCAACTGGACATGAAACCCTGCATTGTCGGTGCTGTAAATAGAATTGAATGGTAATAATGTATGTATCCCGCTTCATAAACTGCTCTAAAATTCTCCCTGATAATTTTAGAGCATTCAGCGGGATCAATTCGTCCGCCAACGAACTTTGGCGGACTCATTGAGGAGGTGTACGATGCACAAGTCAATAAAATTAGCTGCTGTATTTGTTTTTATCTTTTGTTTGTTTCTCTCCGGCACAGCCTTAAGCCAGCAAGAGCAGATGACGATTACTACTTATTACCCCTCACCCTATGGTGATTATGATGAGCTTACAACTCATAATAACACCTATTTGGCAACAGATACAGGTAACGTCGGCATTGGTACAGCCACACCGCCTAGTTCTTATAAGTTAGACATTCAGGGTGGTTCTGTGCGCATTGGCAATTCCGCAGCCAATGCCTGGAATATGTACGGCTTTAATACGCAAGGCAATATAAACTGGCAGCTCGGCAGCTGGGCTAATGATCATGGCGGCTTTGCCTTAGGCCAGGCTGATGGCACAAGAATGGTTCGTATTCTTGCCAGCGGAGATAGCTATTTTAATGGAGGCAGCTTCGGCATTGGGACAAGTAGCCCTGATAGAGCATTATCAGTAATAGGAATAGTTCGTGCAGCAAATGATACAGCAGAAACAGAATATACAGAAATAGGCCACAGCGGAAGCAATAGTTATATTAATGCTGTTGGAGACGGAAGGCTTGATTTTCGCCATGATGGCTCAACATTAATGGTATTGCAAAGTAATGGCTATGTCGGCATCCTCGATCCCACTCCCGAATATGAATTAGATGTCAATGGTACAATCAGATGCTATGGCTTGATTCTTTGCTCCTCTGAGGAATGCAAAAAGGATATAGTTGCTTTTTCTCCTTCTGATTACGAGGATGTCCTTTCAAAGATGAAGGCCCTTAATGTTTATCGCTTCCGCTACAAAGACGAGACAGAGAACATTATTCCTCATACTGGTCTTATTGCCGAACATAGCCCCAAGGAACTCTTAAGCCCCTCAGGAAAGGAGATAGACGTCGCAAATACCCTTGGATTTTTGATTGCTAGTGTAAAAGAAGAGCAGAGAATGATTGAAAAACAGCAGGGACAAATTAAAAATCAGCAGATTCAAATTAATGTCTTTGAGGCAAGAGTCTTAGAATTAGAGCAAAGATTAAGCAACCTTGAAGAAAAAGAAGAAATTTACCCTTGACAAAAGAAAATGTAATGTTATCCTTTAAATAACCTTTAAATCAGCCCGGGTGAGGCTGACAAGGAGCAAAAATGATCGGATTCTTAAAAGGAGAATTATGTAGCCCTTGACATTGAAGATGTCAAGGGCTTTTATTTTCTAGAGGGAGAATGAATGCAACAGAAAGCCAAAATCTTAGACAAAGAGGCAATAAAGCGCATCCTTAGTCGTATTGCTCATGAGATTCTGGAGAAAAATGCAGGTAGCAGTAATCTCTGCCTTGTTGGTATACGCAATCGAGGGATATACTTAGCAGCGCGACTAAGGGGTTATGTTGAAAAAATTGACAGCAAAAGCATACCCGTGGGCATCTTGGATATTACCTTGTATCGTGATGATTTAACTCAGATAGGACCCCAGCCCATAGTCCATAAGACAGAAATCAAATTTGATATCACAGATAAAAATATTATCTTGGTTGACGATGTCTTATATACAGGAAGGACGATTCGTGCAGCAATGGATGCTCTTGCCGATTTTGGAAGACCGAAGGTAATACAATTAGCTGTTCTAATTGACCGCGGACACAGGGAGTTACCTATTCGCCCGGATTATGTCGGCAAAAATATCCCCACAAATATTCACGAATTGGTTGATGTGCGCCTGGATGAGGTTGATGGTTGTGACGAGGTGGTAATTTTAGAAAAATGACTTGGCAAAGGAAAGATTTGTTGGGTTTGCAAGAATTAACACAAGAGGAGATTGGGTTTATTTTAGAGACAGCCAATTCCTTAAAAGAGATTTCTCTTCGTCCGATAAAGAAGGTTCCGACACTTCGCGGAAAGACAGTTGCGCTTTTATTCTTCGAGCCATCAACACGCACACGCACATCCTTTGAGTTAGCAGCAAAACGGCTTTCATCTGATACAATAAATATTTCACGAGACGCAAGCTCTCTTGATAAGGGTGAGTCAATATTAGATACAGCAAAAAATATCGAAGCAATGAAGATTGATATTGCCGTTGTGCGACACTCTTGTGCTGGCGTGCCACAGGTATTAGCGAGGCATCTTAAGGCAGCTGTTGTCAATGCCGGTGACGGAGCTCACGAGCATCCGACACAGGGCTTATTGGATTTGTTTACAATTAAGGAAAGAAAGAGGAAAATTTCCGGATTAAAAGTGAGTATAATCGGCGATATTGCCCATTCGCGGGTTGCCCGTTCGAATATCTGGGGATTGACAAAACTAGGGGCAAGAGTTTTGCTTTGTGGACCAAAGACGCTTATGCCGCCTGATGTAGAAAAGCTGCCTGTGGAGGTTACCTACGATATTAAAAAGGCGTTAGAAGATGCCGATGTATTGAATATACTTCGCCTGCAGCTTGAACGGCAGAAAGAAAGTTTATTTCCCAGTATTCGGGAATATCGGCAATTATTCGGGATTAATCACGAGAGATTAAGATATGCGAAAGCCGATGTTTTAATCTTGCATCCCGGACCAGTAAATCGCGGGATTGAGATATCTTGCGATGTAGCTGATAGCCAATCCTCTTTAATCCTGGAGCAGGTTACAAACGGCCTGGCAATAAGAATGGCTGTCTTATATCTTTTATCCAAGGAAAAATGAAACTATTAATCAAAGACGGACACGTAATTAATCCAGAGAGCAAACTTGACGGCATCTGCGATATATTAATTGAGAAGGGAAAGATTGTAAAAATTGCCAAAAACCTGAATGTTGCCGATGCAAACCCCGTTCGAAGTAAGGCGCCAGGGGCGACTGCCCCGCCTGCGGCGGGGACTTCGAACGGGGCAAAAATAATTAGCGCAAAGGGAAAATTAGTTTTGCCTGGCTTAATTGATATACATACTCATCTTCGTGTTCCAGGCAGAGAGGATGAAGAGACACTTCTTTCAGGGATGCAGGCAGCAGCAAGGGGAGGTTTTACGACGATTTGCTGTATGCCCAATACTCAGCCAGTAATTGACCATGCGCAGGTTGTCCAGGCAATTACCAAAGAGGCAGGGCTATTGGGTTTAATAAATATTATACCTATTGGTGCAATTACCAAGGGCCAAAAAGGAGAGGAATTGACAGAACTTGCTGATTTAAAAGAGGCAGGATGCCGGGCAGTTTCTGACGATGGCTTTCCTGTAGTCAATGCCGGTCTTCTGCGTCGCGCTTTTGAATATGCCTCTATGCTTGGGCTTTTGGTTATTTCACATTGCGAAGATTTGAATTTGAGCAGAGCAGGATTAATGAATGAAGGTCTAACCAGTACAATTTTAGGCCTCAAGGGTATTCCTGAGATTGCCGAGACAGTTATCGTCAGCCGCGAGATTGAGCTGGCACGTTATTTGAATATCCCGGTGCATCTTGCTCATATCTCCTCATCTCGTTCAATAGAGTTGATTAAGCAGGCAAAAGAGCAGGGGATTAAGATAACTGCGGAGACCTGCCCGCATTATTTTAGTTTAACGCAAGATTTACTGATGAGCTTTGATACCAATTTAAAGGTAAATCCTCCCTTACGCCGGAAAGAAGATGTAGAGAAAATAAAGTTAGCCCTTAAAGAAGGCATAATTGACTGCATTGCCACGGATCACGCACCGCATTCAGACAATGAGAAGGAATTGGAGTTTGATCTGGCTGCGTCAGGCACCATTGGCTTAGAGACTGCCTTAGCAGTAAGTATTACAGAATTAATTAATAAAGATATACTCAGCTGGCAAGGCCTGGTGAGGCTGATGTCGTTGAATCCGGCAAGGATTTTAGGTCTGGATAAAGGTAGTCTCAGAGAAGGAAAAGAGGCAGATCTGATTGTCCTCGACCCGAATGAAGAATGGGTGGTCAAAAAAGAGGACTTCCTTTCCCGCTCCAGAAATTGCGCATTCTTAGGAATGAAGCTAAAAGGCGTGGTTGAGTATACAATCTGCAATGGCAAGATTGTCTATAAAAGGTGAACCCCGTTCGAAATTTAGATATGTATGGATTTGAGATAGATTTAAAAACTTCGGCTGCTTATGTATCATTAAACCTTAAGCAAAGATTGGAGGAATTTCGAACGGGGTGAAGTTTATCCTTACTCCTGAATTAGGTCGACTTGCTAAATGGTTGAGGATTCTGGGTTATGATAGTGTCTATTTTAAGGAAAGTAATTTTTCCTCTTTACCCCGTTCGAAATCGCAGACGCAGTCTGCGTCTTATTTCGAACGGGGTTTACTTATCCAGACTTTACGCGAGGGCCGCGTAGTCTTAACGCGTAATCACCGTTTCTTAAAGAAAGCAAGCTCTCGCGCATTAGAGATTAAAAGCGAAAAAGTAAAAGAGCAGATTAAACAGGTTTTAAAAGAATTGAATCTGAAGCCGCAGAAGCATTTAATGTTTAGCCGCTGTGTTATCTGCAATGAGGAACTTAAATCTATAGAAAAAGAAAAGGTAAAAGAAAAGATCCCGGAATATGTATATCAGACAGAAAATGATTTCCTCAGTTGTCCTGTGTGTCAGCGTATCTACTGGCAGGGAAGTCATTGGGGTAATGTGCAGCGTTACTTAATAGAGGCTTCCTCTTGAGCGAGGACAATTTTGGGCTCCGCCGAAGACAGGGCCCGCTCATAAAGGACCGTCTCCTTAAGTAGATCTAACGGGCAAAACGGAAAAGATGGAGTTTATTGCAGATTTTCATATTCATTCCAAATATAGCCGGGCAACAAGCAAAAATATGGATGTTGAGCATATTGCCATGTTTGCAAAATATAAGGGAGTAACCCTGATGGGAACTGGCGATTTTACTCACCATTTATGGCTTGAGGAATTAAAGAATAAATTAGAGGATTTAGGCAACGGTCTATTTAAATACAAAGATATCTATTTTATATTAACGACAGAGATTAGCAGTATCTATTCGAAGAATGGCCGGGTTTATCGGATTCATAATATTATCTTTGCCCCATCTTTTAAAACCGTAGATAAGATTAACAATACATTGATTCGCTGGGGCGCTAATCTTGCCTCTGATGGCCGGCCAATTGTCGGAATAGATGCAGCGCAACTGGCGCGTATTGTTTTTGATACTGATGATGATTGTTTTTTTGTTCCCGCGCATTGTCTTTTGCCTGATACATTTGTTCATACAAATAAGGGTATTAAGAGAATAGAAGATATTTTAAAAAAAGATTTTGTTTATACTCATAAATGCCGTTTTAAAAAAGTGACCGAGTTATTTAGAAGAAAATATAATGGTAAGATCCTTTGTATTAAGCCGTATTATTTTAGAGAAGGTATAAAGGTTACATCTGAGCATCCATTTTATGTTATAAAGACACACAAATATTGTCCCTCGAGGGGTAGCTTTTGTATGCCTAATTGCGCCCATCTTAAAAATAAGGGCTGTAAAAGAAGGTTTTTTGAGAAATATCATCCTCAGTGGATTCAGGCTAAAGATATAAAAAAGAATGATATTTTTATATTCCCCAGATTTAACAATACTACTCTAGATAAACAAGAAATTAAAATTAATAAATTTTTATCTGGCAGCTTCGCCTTTAAAGATGACAAAATAGCCCTAAAGAGTTCAAGAGCACATTTTGTGAAAAATGGTATTAAGATTGATAATGACTTTTGCAGATTAGCAGGTTATTTTGTTTCCGAAGGTTATACAAATAGCAGAGATTGTATTTCTTTTTGTTTTCTTGATGATGAAAAAGAATATATAGATGATGCGAAAGGTTTAGTGAAAAAGGTATTTGGCCTTAAGCTATCAAAGATGCAAGTTAAAAAAGATATCAAAGGCATAGAATTGATTTTTTATTCAAAGATATTATTTAAGTTATTTAGTAAACTTTTTTATACCAATATAAAAGTTAAAAGAGCACATACTAAATCTTTACCTTTTTGGATGTTGTTCTTGCCTTTAGAGAAACAGGCAGAGATTATTAAAGGTTGGTGGCGAGGAGATAAAGGATATACTTCTTCAAGGACCTTGATGAATCAAATGAAAATTTTATTTTTAAGATTAGGGATTATTCCTTGTATCGGTATGGATTCCATAGATAAACACAAATGTCGTGGTAAACATTCTTTAGGTTCAAGAGAGATATTAGCTAAGTATGACAGTTTTCAGTTTAGTAATCTTTCCTTTTTTGAAGATAAATTTGCTTTATTGAAAGATAGGGCAATTTGTAAATTTAAAACAAAGCGACAATATAGACATGGATGGATGGACGATAACTATATCTACATTCCTGTTAGAGAGATTACAAAAGAGAATTACCGAGGTAATGTTTATAATTTAGAAGTTAAAGATGATAATTCTTATGTTTGTGAGTTTGCCGCAGTTCATAATTGCTGGACTCCCTGGTTTGCTCTTTTTGGTTCAATGTCCGGCTTTGATAAAATTGAGGATTGTTTTGAGGAACAGACACCTAAGATATTTGCCCTGGAGACAGGATTATCGTCGGATCCGGCAATGAACTGGCGCTGGTCAGCATTGGATAGATTTACCCTGATCAGTAATTCAGACAGTCACAGTTCGCAGAGAATTGGCCGCGAGGCAAATGTTTTTAATTGCGAGTTGGCCTACAAGGATATTATCGATGTATTAAAGCAAAAGGATAAAAGCAGGTTTTTATACACTGTTGAATTTTTTCCTCAAGAAGGAAAATACCACTTTGATGGGCACAGGCTTTGTGGAATAAGCTTTTCTCCAAAAGAGACACAAAAGCACAATGGAATATGCCCAAAATGTAAAAGACGCCTGACTGTTGGGGTGATGAACAGGATTGAACAACTTTGTGACCGAGAAGAAGGGTTTGTGCCGGATAATTCTATTCCATTTAAGAGCCTTGTTTCTTTAGATGAGATTATTGCTGAGGTAAGAGGCGTGGCAAAGGGCTCAAAGACAGTAGAGAAGGAATATTTTTCTTACATTTCTTATTTTGGTAATGAGTTTGAGATCTTGCTGCGCGCAAAGGAGGATGATTTGCGAAAGAGGCTGCCTCCTCGAATTGTTGAGGCGATATTGAGGGTGCGTAGGGGTGAGGTTTTTATCCAGCCTGGGTTTGATGGAGAATATGGAAAGATTTCTATATTCAGAGAAGAAGAAAAAAAGACAAAGACTGAGGAACAGTTGAGTCTCTTTTGATAGCAGAGACTATAATGCAGGCAATAATTATTTACTATTCCTATACAGGCAACACGAGAAGGGTTTCTCAGTTTCTCTATGAATATCTTAAAGAGAAGGGTGAGGTAGATTTAATAGAGCTCTCGCCTTTAGACGAATCTAATGCCTTTTTGACTCAGGCAGTTCGTGCAAGACTACATAAGCAGGCAAAGCTTCCCTCAGTTAATTTTGATTTATCCAGATTTGACTTAATCTGTTTTGGCAGCCCGGTCTGGGCCTTTGCCTCTGTTCCAGCAATGAATACGTATCTTAATAAGTGCTTAGGCCTTGAAGGCAAGGATGTTCTTTTGTTTGTTACTTATGGAAGTGGATTAGGAGTGAGTAGTTGCCTTGATTATATGCAAAGCCTATTGTCGAGAAAGGGCATAAAGCAGTTTAAAAGAATTTCTTTTCAAGAGAAAAAAGTAAGCAATAAGGATTTTATTGATCAGTTCATCAGAGAAAAATTAAGTGACTTCGCGCCTGTAGCGTAATGGATAGCGCAGTGGCCTCCGGAGCCATATGTGCAGGTTCGACTCCTGCCAGGCGCATAATCTAGCATTATATTCTAGCGCAAGGTACAAAGTGCAAGGCGCAAAACTTCATATGGTGAAAAAGAAGATTGTGGGTGTAATTGGGGGACATAATTGCTCAAAAGAAGTGGAGCAATTAGCCCAAAATTTGGGCAAAAACTTGGCAAAAGTGGCAGAACATCTTGTCTGTGGGGGCTTAAGTGGAACAATGAAGGCAGTCTGTCAGGGTTTTAAAGAAGCTGGTGGCACAACTATAGGTATTATACCAGGTTACAACAAAGATAGTGCCAATAGTTACGTTGATATCGTAATTCCAACTGGGTTGGGCTTGGCAAGGAATGTTTTAGTGGTTAAGACCTCTGATGTTGTTGTTGCTTTGCCCGGGGAGGCAGGGACTCTTTCTGAGATTGCCTATGCCTTGCAGTTTGGAATACCGCTTATTTCCCTCGGGTCCTGGGATATATCTGGTGTAATTAAAGTGGAGACTGTTGAAGAAGCAATTAGTCAAGTAAATAAGCAACTGAAAAAGGAATATGCGCGCAAGATTAATACTTAAAGATGGCAGAGTTTTTTTAGGGGAAAGTGCTATCCCTATAACAGAAAGAACAGGAAGAGTAATCTTTGATACGCGCATTGTTGGTTACCAACAGGCAATTACTGATCCGGCAAATGCAGGCAAGATTCTTATTTTCACCTATCCCTTAATTGGCAATTATGGCACAGCAAAAAGGTTTAATGAGTCAGAAGGGGTCTGGCCAGTTGCCGTAATCGTTAAAGAGAGCTCTCCTATTTATTCTCACTGGCAGGCAAAAGAAAGACTTAATGAATGGGCAAGGAATTTTGGACTGCCTGTAATCTATGGGGTAGATACACGCTCCTTAACTGTGCATTTAAGAAAGAAGGGTGAGATGCTTGGGTTAGTCTCTACTGCTTCTTCTGTATACCGGGGGCGATTGCAACAACGCGCAGAGAAAAAGCATAGCTATCTTGAGGATATTTCCTTAAAAGAGATTAAACAAGTAGGCAGCAGAAAAGGCAAAAGGATTGCTGTTTTAGATTTAGGTCTTACTCAGAGTATTTTAAGACAACTGAAGAGATTAAAATTAAATATTTTCCTTCTTCCATATAAGATGCCAGCAGAGGAGATTTTAAAATTAAAACCAAAGACACTAATCATCTCTAATGGCCCAGAGAATGATTGCGGATTAAAAGAGATAGTTCCCACAGTAAAGAGGTTAGCTGGAAAGATTCCAATCTTAGGCATCTCTGCCGGGGCGCAGGTTTTAGCCTTAAGCTTAGGGGCGAAGATAAAGAGGATGTATATTGGTCATCATGGCTTGAATTATCCGATAAAATCAGTTAATTCCTTAAAAGGGGAAATTACCATACAAAATCACTCTTACGAGATTGAGGCTAAATCTTTAATTAAGTGCAAGGATATAAAAATTACTGCCTACAATCTTAATGACCATACAGTTGAGGAATTTGAAAACAGAAGGCTTAAGCTTATAGGGGTGCTCTATTATCCATTAAGCCCTGGGTTTGAGGAGGTGCATCCTATTTTTAGGAGATTTCTAAAATATGCCTAAGCGAACCGACATAAAGAGAATCTTGGTTATTGGCTCAGGGCCAATTGTTATTGGTCAGGCCTGTGAGTTTGATTATTCGGGCTCTCAGGCTTGTAAAGCCTTAAGAGAAGAGGGCTATTTCAGCATCCTTGTTAATTCGAACCCAGCAACAATCATGACTGACCCGGGCATGGCAGACAGGACATATATTGAGCCCTTAACCATGGATTTTCTGATCAAGATTATAAAAAAAGAGCGACCCGATGCCATTCTTCCTACCTTAGGAGGGCAGACAGGACTGAATCTATCATTTTTTTTAATGAAAGAAGGAATTTTAAAGAGATACGGTGTTGAGTCAATTGGTGCACCGATTGAAGCGATTGCTCGTGCTGAAGATCGAGACTTATTTAAAAAGGCAATGCAGGAGATAGGTGTAGGTATGCCAAAAAGCGGGATTGCACAAACCCTTAAAGAGGGTATGCGCATTGGGGTCTCTATTGGTTTTCCTTTAATTCTGCGGCCTGCTTATTGCCTGGGTGGTAGAGGAGGCTCAATTGCTTATAACAAAAATGAGCTGGAGAGTTTTTTGCTTAATGGCTTAGAGGCTAGTCCTGTTCATCAAGTTTTGGTTGAGCAATCTGTCTTGGGTTGGAAGGAGATTGAGTTTGAGGTAATGCGTGACTGCGTCGATAATGTAATTATTATTACCTCAATGGAGAATGTTGATCCGATGGGTGTTCACACTGGTGATAGCATTGTTGTTGCGCCATCGCAGACCTTAACCTTTGAGGAATATACTAACTTTGTTAATCTCTGTCATCGTATTATTCGCAAGGTCGGGATAGTTGGTGGAGGAGTAAATATTCAATTTGCCCAAGACCCCGCCTCTGGTAATATCGTCATTATTGAGGTTAATCCTCGTCTTTCGCGTAGTTCTGCATTAGCTTCTAAGGCCACAGGTTTTCCTATTGCACGCCTCGCTACCAAATTGGCTGTGGGTCTGACATTACCGGAGGTGATGAATCAGATTACCGAGACGCCTGCATTTTTTGAACCAACTGTGGATTATTGTGTGTTTAAGATTTGCCGTTTTACCTTTGAGAAGTTTCCTGTAACTTCGCGTATCATCAATACCTCAATGAAAGCAGTGGGTGAGGCAATGTCTATTGGACGAAACTTCTGCGAAGCACTGCAGAAGGGGATTCGCTCAACTGAAACAGGACGCTACGGATTAGGCGCAGACGCAAAGGATAAAATTACTGACCAGCAACTTGAGAATCCAAGCAGTGATTTACTTAAGGAGATAAAAGATAAAATACGCCTTCCCAATGATGAACGCTTATTTTATCTACGTTATGCACTTAAGGCGGGCTTGAGTATAAATGAAATACATCGACTTTGCCGAATAGATCCTTGGTTTCTGGAGAATATAAAGAGGATTGTTGAATTAGAGGAGAAGATAAAATCTAAGGGCTTAAAAGCTAAACGCAAGAAGATAGATTTTGACGATAAAGAGTTTATTGCTTTATTAAGAAAGGCAAAAGAGAACGGCTTCTGCGATAGGCAGATTGCCTATCTTTTAGGAATTACTGAGAAGGAAGTCCGCATTTTCCGAAAAAGAAAAAAAGTGCTTCCGGTTTATAAACTTGTTGATACCTGCTCTGGAGGGCTGAAGGCCAAGAAGCCTTATTTTTATTCTACTTATGAAACTGCACAGGAAGCGCGGCCGAGTAAAAAGAAAAAGGTGGTAATTTTAGGCGGCGGCCCTAACCGTATTGGGCAAGGAATTGAATTTGATTACTGTTGTTGCCATGCAGCCTTCGCCCTTCGCGAACAAGGCATTGAGAGCGTTATGATTAATTGTAATCCAGAGACAGTCTCAACTGACTATGATACATCGGATCGGTTATATTTCGAGCCTTTAACCTACGAGGATGTTTTAAATATTATTGAAATTGAAAAGCCCCTTGGTGTAATTGTTCAGTTTGGAGGCCAGACACCCTTGAATTTAGCTCTTCCCTTGCGTGATGCTGGTGTGAATATTTTAGGCACCAGCCCTGAGAATATTGATATTGCCGAGGATAGAAAGCGCTTTAAGCAAATGCTCCACAAACTCGCTTTGCAGCAGCCAGAGAATGATACTGCCTTTACCTTTGAAGAAGCAAAGAAGATTGCGCAAAGAATTGGTTATCCTGTTCTTGTGCGGCCATCTTATGTTTTAGGTGGCCGGGCAATGGAGATTGTTTATGACGAGACTACCTTAGAGAGATTTATTGAAGAGGCAGCGAGTGTTTCGGGCGAGCACCCAATTTTAATTGATAAATTTTTAGAAGATGCTATTGAAGTAGATGTGGATATGATTGGGGATGGAAAAACATTTGTTTGCGCGGGAATAATGGAACATATTGAAGAAGCGGGAATCCATTCTGGAGATTCAGCAATGGTTTTACCTGCTTTTAGCCTTTCAAAGACCACTGAAGATTTGATTCGGCAGGCAACCTATAAAATGGCAGAAGAGTTAAAGGTTGCCGGTCTGATGAATATACAGTATGCGGTTAAAAACGGCTCGCTTTATGTTTTAGAGGTTAACCCGCGTGCCTCACGCACAGTTCCCTTTGTTTCTAAGGCAATCGGTGTGCCTTTAGCGAAATTAGCAACGAGGGCAATACTGGGCGAGAGCTTAAAGAGCTTAGGATTTAGCAAGGAGATTATTCCTAAATATACCTGCGTGAAAGAATCGGTTTTTCCGTTTAGTCGCTTTCCCGGAGTCGATATCATCTTAGGTCCGGAGATGAAATCAACAGGCGAGGTAATGGGGATAGACAGAGATTTTAGCTGTGCGTATATCAAAAGCCAGCTTGCTGCCGGGCAGAACCTTCCTCAGAAGGGCAATGTGTTTATCTCTGTTTGCGATAAGGATAAAGCAAGGATTGGTTTTATTGCAAAAAAGCTTCATGACTTAGGCTTTAAGATATTCACTACATCCGGAACTGCTCATGCTTTGAGGAAAAACAATATTCCTGTAAGAGTTCTTCCCCGGGTAAGTGAGGCAAGGCCCAATGTGATTGATTTGATCAAGGATGGAAAGATTCAATTAGCAATTAATACCCCCTCAGGAAGAATACCTCGCGAGGATGAAGTAAAGATTCGCTCCCAGATTACTTTGTATAATATTCCTTATACGACAACTATTCCAGGTGCCCAGGCTTTGGTAAATGGGCTTGAAGTTTTTATCAAAAGAGACCTGAATGTTACTGCCTTGCAAGAATATCACAAAGCAACGGGTAGCACCGAGACGAAATCCTCATTCGCGCGCAGTGAAGATGAGCGGGTCCTGTCTCGGCAGAGCCCAAAATTGTCCTCGCTCAAGGGAAAGCCTCTATAGGGTGTAATTCGCTGCGGGCAATTCTGGGCAGCCCACCCATTCGACAAGCTCAGGGTTGGCACTGAGCAAAGTCGAAGTGCCCACTGCCTCGCCACCCGTTCATCTTCATAGACAAGGAAGGAAAGATGCCGGAGTTACCTGAAGTTGAGACAATAAAAAGGGATCTGGAAAGATATATTCTGCATAAGAAAATTAAAGGAGTAGTAATTAAAGAGCCGCGTTCGATTAAAGAGCCAGGACCAGCAGCCTTTAAAAAGAAAATAGAAGGCCAGTCGATAAAAGAGATTAAAAGACGAGGCAAGGTTTTGGTGCTAAGCTTAACAAGCAAGGAATTCCTTGTTGTTCATCTGCGTCTTACAGGCTGGTTTAGCTGGGATAAAAAGGCAGATAAAAGCGCACGCGTTATTTTTTTATTTTCTGATGGATTTCTTAACTTTTGTGACCCGCGCCTATTTGGAGAACTAAGACTCATAAAAGATTGGCAGAATCTGCCAATGATTAAAAAAATGGGTCCTGAGCCATTGGAAATTAGCAAGTTTGAATTTATTCAGATGTTTAAGACCAAGAGAGCAAAGATAAAGCCGCTTTTGATGGAGCAAAGTTTTCTGGCCGGTATCGGTAATTTGTATGCTGCTGAAGGTTTATTTTGTGCCGGTATTCATCCGCAGAGGGGGGTTTACAAGATAACCTCAGAAGAATTAGGCAGGCTTTATGATTGCCTTAAAGGGATTTTATCCGTAGCAATTAAAAACCGCGGCACATCAGTTGATACCTTTCGTGATTTAAAAGGAAAAGAAGGAGGGTTTAGCAGTTATCTGAAGGTTTATGGCCGAAAGAATCAGCCCTGTTTTAAATGTAGGACTCCCATAAAAAGGATTACCCTTGGCGGACGAGGCACATATTTTTGTTCCCAGTGTCAGCATTAGTGCGCTGTCAAATTAATTTTTATTATAACAGCGCACAGAGCAATTGAGCAATCGAAAATAGACAATAGACAAAATAAAAAGGCTCAATTGCGGTCTAATTTCAATTTTCTATTGTTCAAAGCGGTAGGTTTGCCGCTAAAAACTAATTTTACAAAGCATTAGTATGGCAAAGCGTATATTTCAGACAAAGACAAAAATTCTTTCTAATATCTGCGTCGGAGAAAGGTTCTATAAATTAACATTTCTTGCGCCAGGGATTGCCCGCTGTGCTCGGCCTGGTCAGTTCCTCAATATAAGGATAAGTGAAGAATACACCCCATTTTTAAGAAGGCCTTTTAGTATTCATAAATTAGTTCATAGTTCAAAGCTCATAGTTCATAGTCAAAGAAAAAATCTTAAAGCAGATGGTATAGAGATCCTTTATGAAGTAGTGGGCAAAGGCACAGAGATTTTATCAGAAAAAAAACCAGGCGAATATTTGGATGTTTTAGGGCCTCTGGGTAATGGATTTAATCTATCCGCTATCCGCTATCCGCTATCCGCTATTTTAGTAGGCGGTGGGATAGGAGTAGCACCCTTATTATTTCTTGCCCAAAAATTAATAGAGTACTATCCGCTATCCGCTATCCGCTATCCGCTTGTTTTAATCGGCGCAAAGACAAAGAAAGAGATTTTATGCAAAAAAGAATTTGAAAGTCTAGGTTGTCGTGTTAAAATATCCACAGATGACGGCTCCAGTGGATTTAAAGGCAAAGTCACAGACTTATTGAAGCATTTACTAAGAGCTAAGAGCTATCAACGAGGAACTATTTACGCTTGTGGTCCGAAGCCAATGCTTAAAGAGATAACACTACTTTCAAGGCAATATGGGATTCCTGGTCAGATTTCTTTGGATGAATATATGGCCTGTGGCATGGGAGTATGTTTGGGTTGTCTGGTCGAGACTTACGAGGGTAGAAAACTTGTTTGTCGTGATGGACCAGTATTTGATACATCAATAATAAAAGGAGGTGACAGATGACGGATTTAGATTTGTGGGGGATTTTTCTAAAAAATACAAGCATTATTGCAGCCATAGTTAGTCTCTTAGTTGCTGTGGATTTACTTTTGGGGGCACGTGTTTTAATTGGTTTAAAGCGGATATTAGAGAAACCAATAGAGATTGATAAAACAATACTCAGCTCTAAGATAAGGATTGTCTTGGCGATTATATTTATAATTCTTTCTATCCTTATATTCTTGTTGGTAAAGCAAGTCTAATCAAAAGGTGAATGAGCCCTTTGTCTCTGTAATTATTCCTGTCAAGAACTTTGCGCGTACAATTGCAAAGACCTTTGAGTACCTCTTAGACATTGACTACCCTCGGGAATGCCTGGAGATTATCATTGCTGATGGCGGCTCAAAAGACGAAACCCTTTCGATAATCAAAGAGTGGCAGGAAAAATACCCTTTCATTAAACTGATTCAGATTAAAGATTGTCCCTCACCTGCTTATGCGCGAAATCGTGCCTTAGAATCAGCAAGAGGTGATTTTTTGTTTTTTACTGACGCTGATTGTGCCCCCTGTCCTAATTGGATTTATTTGATACTTGAGATTTTCAAGCGCGACCCCCAAATTGCTGCGGTAGGAGGCGAGGTATATACCCTAAGGGTTGAGCTAAATAATTTAGTTGAGGCCTGGTGTGAGCATTTTCGATTTAATATGGTTTCCCCCCGTTATGGCTTTATGGGCGAGGGTTATTTTCCTGATTTCCCCAGAGCCCCCAAGCCATCTGATATCGCAGGCCATAAGGCATATTTCTTTGGCACCTGCAATGTTGCCTATCGGGCGCAAGTAATTAAGCAGATAGAGGCAAAATTCTGGGATAACCCAACTGGCGAGGATATGGATTTTACTTTTCGACACAGAAGTAAGGGCTTCAAATTCTACTTTGCTCCTCAGGCAAGGGTTAACCATATGCACCGTGCAAACCTTAAGTCTCTGCGCAAGGTTTGGGTAACCTATGGTCAGGCACATGCTCCTTTGGTTGCTAAGTACGTAAAGAGAAAAGGAATAGAGCTAATCGCCCAATTTTTAAAGACAGCCCCTTCCCTGGTTATACCATTTCCAATAAAGGGTTTTGTTTATATAGGCAATTTTCATCTGGTGCATATTTTTGCCTTATTTTTTATTTTAGGATTAATTTTTCAGGCAGGAATATTTGCCTGGGCTTTTTTGCTCGCTTCTTTTTATTTCCTCTTTCAGTATATTAAGTGGAATTTCCCAATGGAGCCGCGTAACAAATTCCTCTTTTGGTGCAGGATAAAGTATCTGACAAACCTTTCTTTTATCTGGGGTGGACTAAAAGACTTTTCTAAATACAAAATCATCTGCATCGAACCAAGCTTCTGAGGAACAGCAATGGAGTTTTATTTATTTTTTCTTATCGCATTAATTATCACTGCAGCAATTATCATTACTTTTTGGTGGTTGAGTAAACGCATCCCCCAGGCATTTGACCAAGAGCAGATTATCAGCCGGCTTAAAGAAACATTAGGAGCACTTTCCTTTGAAGCACTCTCTAAAAATACAGAACAATTTTTGAAACTTGCTCGGCAGACCCTGGCAAAAGAGACAGAGGTGCACACAGAGCAACTTCAGGGCAAAAAGGAGCTAATTGACCAGACACTTCATGAAATGAGAGAAAAATTGACTGAGGTAGAATCTGTTGTTAGAAATTTTGAAAATGAGCGCAAGGAGCAATTTGGAGAGGTTTCAACACAGTTGAAATCTGTAGTAGAAACCACATCTCGGCTGCAAAATGCACTTGCCAGCAGTAAGGCTCGCGGGCAGTGGGGCGAGAGGATGGCAGAGGATGTTTTAAGGCTCGCTGGCTTTATCGAGGGCGTAAATTATAGAAAGCAGAAGACATTAGAATCAGGTCGGCCGGATTTCACCTTTCTTTTGCCACAGGATCTCATTGTCAATATGGATGTTAAATTTCCCTTTGATAATTATCTGCACTATCTTGAGGCAAAGGAGGATTCAGAGAAGCAAAGATATAAAGAGCAATTCTTGAGAGATGTAAAGGCAAGGATAAAAGAGGTTACAAGCCGGGATTATATTAATCCTGCTCAGAATACGATAGATTATGTGATTCTTTTTATTCCCAATGAGCAAGTTTACGCATTTATTAATGAAGCCGATAGTTCCATGTTGGATGAGGCATTAAGAAACAAGGTTGTATTTTGTTCTCCGCTTACTTTATATGCAATCCTTGCTGTAATTAGGCAGGCAACTGACACATTTAAATTAGAACACACAACCGGTCAAATCCTTGGTTTACTGGGGACATTTAATAAACAATGGGCTAAATTCGTTGAATCTATGGCAAAAATGGGCAAGAGTTTGGAAGATGCCCAGAAGGAATTTGACACCTTGGTTTCTACCCGGCGCAGACAACTGGAGCGGTCCCTTGAAAAAATCGAGGAATTGCGCACAGAAAAAGGAATAAATCTGATTACCAATGGATCGACTCAAACAGAAGAATGAAAGAGTCTGTTTCCTTTCCACATATTTATGTAGTGGAAGCATCTGCCGGTTCAGGGAAGACGCGTGCCCTTTCAGAAAGATACGTTGATTTCCTCTTAAACCCTCCGCAAGTTCCCTTTCCCATCCCTTTTGATTTCCGCAATATCTTAGCAATTACATTCACTAATGAAGCAGCCAATCAAATGAGACAGAGGGTCCTTCTTGTCCTTAAGAAAGAGGCATTAGAAAAAGGGAGAAAAAAGGCAGGGAATCTGGTTGATAGAATCCTAAGGGATTATTCGGATTTGCGCATTATGACGATTGACAGCTTCATCAATCTGCTTTTGATTGCCTCAAGTCTCCAGTTGAAACTACCGCCGTATTATGAGATTATGCCTGATTCCAGTCAATACCTTAGTTTTGCTTTGAATAGTTTATTAGAAGATATTGAAGCGCAACCAAAGATAAAAAATATTTTCTTAGGCTTCATGAAATCTTATCTTGAAATTGAGAATCAAAGGAGTTGGCACCCCAAAAGAATATTGCTTAATTTACTTGATGATTTACATCGTCAAGAAAATATGCGGGCAAAGGATTTTAGTGCAGATTTACCCCGCCCTGTACCGTATGATACAGGGCGGGGTTTATTTAAGACAGAAGCACAACTAAAACAAGACCTCATGGTTTTTTTTGATTGCTTAAAAAGCAAAAGGAATATTGAACAGCGCTTTTTAAGAACACTAGAAGGCGCCTTGGATAAACAGGGCAAGGCTTTTGTTGCGAGCCTCTGCGAGATAGTTAAAAAAGAGCCACATCTGAGGGGCGAGGTCGAAAATTTATGGAAGAGGATTAAAAAGAAATCAGAAGATTATCTTTATGTCTTCTGTCATCTCAAGAATAAGTTTTATTTAGAGGTATTTTTTGCCTTTCAGGAGAGACTTCGGGAGGTGAAAGAAAAAAAGCGTATTGTTTTTTTGGACGAACTTAATAAAAAGGCAAAAGAACTTTTAATGAAAGAAAACATCGTAGCAGCTGAGATTTATTATAAATTATCTGCCCAGATTTTCCACTATCTTATTGATGAATTTCAGGATACAAGCAAACTCCAATGGCAAAATATTGAGGTTTTAGTTGAGGACGCTATCAGTAAAGGCGGAAGTCTTTTTTATGTCGGCGATAAAAAGCAGGCAATATATCGTTTCCGCGGTGGAGATCTTCGATTATTCGACCAAATAAAAAAACAATTCCATATTCCTTCTCAAAATCTGTATGAAAGGAAGCTTAATTTTAACTATCGCTCTCGTTGGGGGATCGTCAATTTTAATAATCAAGTATTTAGCCAAGAGAATTTAACCAGGTTCCTGAGAGAAAATAAGAATTTAACCATTGAGGCCCAGAGAAGAATCCTCAATGTTTTTAAAGGCAACTTACAGGCGCTGCCTACTAAAGAAAAAAAAGACCAAAAGCGCCGCTGCGTTTATACGCAGATAGTCTCGGGTAAAGATAGAGGGGAGCTTGCGAAAAATATAAAGGCAAAGCTTAAAGAAACACTTTCTCGCTTAAGAAAAAGGTTCAATGATGAAGACATACTGATTCTTATGCGGCAGAATTCTCAGGTACGGGAGATTGTTGGTTTTCTGATTGAGGAAAATATTCCTGTTGCCTCCAGCCGCACAATTAGCATTGGTAACAATTTCTTAATTAAAGAGATTATATCTTTGCTTAATTTTTTGAATTCACCCACTGATAATCTTTCATTTGCAGGCTTTATCCTTGGCGACATTTTCCTTAAAGCCGAAGGCATAAAGCAAGAGCAATTATATGATTGGTTTGAAACTTTAAGCAAGGAAGGTTTTCGGGGTAGTTTCTATGCAGAATTTCGTCATTGGCAGCCTGGGGTTTGGCGCGATTTTTTTGAATATTTATTTAAAGGAGCAGGGATTTTACCTGTTTATGATTTAGTTTCCGAGGTATATTTCCGTTTTAAAATTGGCAAAAATTTCCCTGATTTTGAAGGTTTTTTTCGGCATCTCTTAGAGGTAATAAAGAATCGGCAAGAGCAAGAGGGCTCTTTGGGTGATTTTTTGAGGTGGTTTTCGGATGCCTCTGAAGAAGAATTGAGTGTTTTATTGCCTGAGAATCTGCCGGCAATTAAGGTATCAACCATACATAAAGCAAAGGGTTTAGAAGCGAATGTTGTGATTTTACCTTTTGTTAATTTGGAACCAAAATTAACGCAAAGAGGAAAACCGGCTAATGTTGTTCTTGAGGATGAAGACAAACTCCACCTTCTTTATTTTAAAAAGGAGATTCTCTTTGCCCATCCATATTTAAGAGATATATATCAACAAAAATACTCTCAGGCATTTTTGGATGAATTAAACTGCCTTTACGTTGCTTTCACGCGGGCAAAAGAGGAACTTCACATATTAATACCGACGAAAGACAGAAAGGAAAATCCTATTATTTCATTATTGTCGTATGAGCAAAGCGCCACACCAAATTCTTTCTAATCTCCTGGCCAGCCAGCTTGTGCCTTTAAGCGAATTGTCCTATTTTGCTAAAGAGGCAGGAAAAAAGCGCGGTGAGGTTATTCATTATCTCTTATCCCTTGTTGATGATATTGATGAATTCCTGCCCGCACTGAAAGAAAAGGTAAGAGCTGCCTGTCATCGTTTTCTTTACCCCCTTCGAAGTAAGTCGCCAGAGGTGACTGCCTCGCCTGCGGCGGGGACTTCGAACGGGGTTTATAATGATGCAGAGGAGATAATCGCCACCTTACGGAAGATTTTAAATTTGCCGAAGATACGGGAATTGTTTTCAGAAAAAAACAACCCTGCTTATAATGAAAAAGAAGTGGTAGACAAACAAGGTAACTTGAAGCGTATCGACCGGCTGATTCTTAAAGAAAAAGAGATTATTGTTGTTGATTATAAAACAGGAGAGTCATACAGCAAAGAACATGCAGGACAGATTAAGGAATATATTGATATTTTAAAAGAGATTTATCCCAATCGTTCTTATCGCGGTCTTTTGATTTATATTGACACTAAAGAAATCAGGGAAATAGGGGACGGTTGTGCTCGCTCAGTAATTCAGTAACCTTTTAAAGAGTTGGCTAATTACTGAGCATTTATAAGCGGGTGGCGAGACTACCCGAATGAAAGTATTTATTCCCAGCGCTGAAATCTTTCAGCGGCCTGCTACGGCTTACCCCGTTCGAAGTCCCCGCCACGGAATTTAGCGGGGCAGTCGCCCCTGGCGTCTTACTTCGAACGGGGTAATTCCTTGCAGACACTTGCCGAGAGATTTCTAATTGCGCTGTCCATAAAAACTTTCATTCTCAAGTCAAGCGGCTCATAGATCTTTGGAAGTCGGACTTCCAAAATTGATCTTATAAGCGGGTGGCGAGGCAGCCCCGCCTACGGCGGGGAAATAGCCCGCCCCGTACCATACGGTACGGGGCCCGCAGCGAATTATGCCCTATAGAGGCTTCCCCTTGAGCGAGGACAATTTTGGGCTCTGCCGAAGACAGGACCCGCCATGTACCGTATGGTACAGGACCCGCTTGTTTCGATGCTTGATATTTGATTCGAAGGATCATTTTCGGAAGTCGGACTTCTGAACTTTAAAGAAGTCAGCGAGAACCGTCCTTGATATGACCCGATATGATGAAGATTTTTGTTAAGGTTAAACCCAATGCCAAGGTAAATAGAGTTAAAAGAATTAACGAGAATACTTTTTCTGTTTGGGTGAAGGAAAGACCGAAAGAAGGCAAGGCAAATAAGGCAGTAGTTGATGTTTTGGCACAGTATTTTGGCCTTGCAAAAAGCAAGATTGTGCTTTTAAAAGGCAAAGGCTCTTGCCAGAAAATACTGGAGGTAGGAA
>JADHWR010000040.1 GCA_016783355.1 Candidatus Omnitrophota bacterium
CATCGCCTGAACGCGGCGGCCCAAACTCCTCAACCATCTTTCTTGAATACATCTTATCTGGCCGCAAGCGAAGATGCCGCTTAACCCAAACATAGTTATCATGACAACGATAGGTTTTTCTTTTTTCATCCCAAAAGATTATATGGTCAAAATTTATCTTTGTTGCATTACCATATGGAGCCATACCCATCACCTTATATTCGCCATCATTGCTTTTAAAGCCTAAATATTCGGTCATTGTCGCATAGAACAAACCCAGTGAATCAGGCACAATTATCTCTTTAATCCTTTCTATCTTTTCATTATTACTCTTACCTAAAAAGGTGGCAGTAAATTCTCCACTGCCATCTATAGACATAATTGCTGCATTGTTAAAACCGGAAAAATAATAACAGCTGGCAGCATGAGCGAGATGATGTTCAACAAGTTTTATCTTCTCAGGGGCAAAATCAATATCCAAATTCCTGCAAATCTGCTTAATGATGTTGAGTTTATCCCTGCATATAGTCCTCGTTTTTAATATTGTCTTTACCGCCCGATCAGGGCTATGGATAAACTTGCGCCTTAGGTATGGAAAACGAAATTTATAATGCGCCTCTGGTGACCAGGCAAAGGCAATAAAATCAATGTCGGCGGGAGTTATCTTTGCATAGTCTAAACAAAACCTTATTGCATTTAACGGGAGTTTATCCGGAGCATGCTTTTCCCTGATAAAGCGCTCCTCTTCTGCCGCCGCAACTATCCTGCCATCAATAACTAACGCTGCCGCAGGATCATGGGTCATCGATGGACCAACGCCTAATATCTTCATCTCTTTAAAAGTTTTTCTGCTGCCCCTAATACCTCATCTGCACTAATGCTCTGGAGGCACTCCTCTGCATATTTATATTCGGGTAACTTAAAGTTACGGTAATAGAAGCGTGGGGCAAAATTCCCTTTGACCACAATATGGCGAGGTCCTGGAGGGTATGGTCCATAAATTCGCGCATCGACAAGGCCAAAAATAGAAATGGTTTTTCTGTCCAGGGCAACACTAAGATGCAGGGGGCCTCCGTCATTAGTAATAATCATTTCGCATTGAGCAAGCAAAGCAATAAATTGCCGAAGGTCTGTCTTGCCTACTGCATCTATGCAAGGATGGCGCATAAAATCAACTACGGTCCTGCCAATCCTGCTTTCGGATTTATCCGCAAATACAATTATCTGGGCGTTAAATCTTTCTACTAAGGCGTCGCAAACCCGCGCAAAACGCTCTGCGGGCCAGTGCTTTAAATAGCGCATCGCACCCCAGCTGGCTCCGCCACCCGGAACAATACCAACTAAAAAGGCCTGCGGCTTCTTTTCTCGCAAAAAACTCCTTGCCCAATCAACCTCGGCTGTGCTTAAAAAGACTTCAAGATTGCGGTATTTTGGCTTTAAATGAACGAGGCGCAAAAGGTCAAGATAATATTCGATAATATGCTTATCTTCATATCCCTTAATATTAATCTTATCAGTTAAGAATCTGCCGCGATTTTGAAAATTAAACCCAATGCGCCTTTTAACACCCAGTAATTTTAAAAGCAAACTATAACGATGCTCTAAAGATAAATCGAAATAAAGATTAAACTGGCAGCTTAAAATTTCACGTAAGTATTTGAAAGATATCCTGACTGCCTTTAATTTTGACTGCTGCCACAACCTCTTGAAATCACCGCGCGTAAAAGGAATAACCTTGTCTATATTCGGATTATTCTCTAAAACAGGGGCAATCCTTTCTCCGCAACAATAACCAATATAGGCATCAGGATAATAATATTTAAGATTTCTTATTAGTGGCGTGGAGAAAAGAACATCACCGATGCCAAAGGGGTTAATGATTAAGATGCGCTTATTTTGGGGCATTCAAAATTGATAAACCTTTCTTTTTTGCAAAACTCAATTAACCAGTCCGGATTTGATAAATCCAACCTAAGAATTTGTGCCTTATGCAAAAATTTTAGAAACCTTAAAATATTAACGCAAACACCATCAATTGCCACGACTAAATCATAGCGCTTCTTCTTTGTTAATATCTTCCAAATGCATAACTGAGCCGGGAAAAACTGAATATTGGCATTTTCAATTCCACCAACCGAATCAAAAATAGATTTTCTTTCTTTATCTCTATGATGATCTATAGACAGAGGAACAAAGATTGAGACATAATTAGAAATCCGGGCTAATCTAATGGTAAAGGAGAAAAGGGATTTAAATTTATTGCTATCGATATGATAATCAGTAATAAATGCAATTCTCAACCATTTTCCCCATTTGGCTTCAAATTTTTTTCTGTTACTACGGAAAATCTCCTCTTTCTTTTTCGTTACAAGCCTCCTCACCGAACCATGTTCATCATGCCAAACATAGGAGGCCTTGGCCATTACATTAATGTAACCTGCTTGTTTTGCGCGCATTGAGTAGTCTGTATCCTCAAAAAAAAGAGGACTAAACTCTTCGCTTAAATACCCGACTTTCTCAATCAGCTCTCTTTTTATGAGCATACAAAAGCCAACACAGCTATCTAATTCTACATATTCATTTTTGTAATCAACAATCTGCCTGTTGTAATCGTCAATGCTTTGATTCCTGGCAGGACGGATTCCCAGGGTATTGCTTGCCGGATTGACGATGCCGATTTGAGGAGTGCTTCTGGCTACTTCAATCATTCTTGAAAGCCAGCCAGGGGTTACTAAACAATCATTATTCATCAGACAGATATAATCTGCCTGACTTATCTGCATTCCCTGATTCACTGCCCGCACAAAACCCAAGTTCTCTTTGTTAAAAATCTTCTCAATCTTTACTGTGGCATTGCCATTTAATGTCTTTAAAAAATCAACTGTGCCATCGCAACTTCCGTTATCAATTAAAATAACTCGGCAGGGCAGGAGAGTATGCTTTAAAATGGACTCGAGTACTCGTTTGGTCAAGTCCAGATGATTCCAGGTCAAGATAATAATATCGCAAAGCACCATCTTAAAGCAAATCCTCTATTTTAAAAACAGAAGCGAGTGGACAATTTGCCTTGCGCAATGCCTCCACTGCGCCCTCTCCTCTGTCTACAAGCACAACAGCTGCCTCAACCTTCAGGCCTTCCTTATCCAGGGCCATTTTTGCCTCAACTAAATTCCTTCCGGTTGTGGCAACATCGTCAACAAGAAGTATCCGATCTTTCTTCTTCAGGGGAGGGCCTTCAATCATTCGCCTCATTCCGTGTGCCTTTGCTTTCTTGCGCACAATAAAACCAGAAAGCGGCAGACCTTCTTCCTTTGCCAATATTAACAGCGCACCAACAATTGGATCCGCACCTAAAGTCGGCCCGCCAACCGCTGCAATATTCCTTTCTTTTATTAAATCTAAGATTATATTTGCTATTAAATAGGCTCCTTTGCTGCTGAGGGTAACAATCCGTGCATCTAAATAATAATTACTCACTTTACCTGAGGATAAGACCACCCTGGTGCGATGCAATGCCTTCAGGCTCAGAAGCTGTTTCAGTTGCTGTTTAAATTCTTTTATCTTTTTATCCTGCATTTTCAAAATACCCTTTTTTATTTTACCCTAGGCGAAAGCCAGTGTCAATTCTTTTGACAAAAGCGCTTTTCCTTGATATGATTATTTTGTGCTCAGGTCAGCTTTAAAAAGCCTTTTCAACATCCTTTATCCAAAAACCTGTGTTGTCTGTAAAAACGCCTTAAAAGAGGGAAGTTTCGGTGATGTTATCTGTTCTCAGTGTTACTCAAAGATTAAAAAGAATAGACCACCCCTATGCAAAATCTGTGGAAAACCCCTTCGTGATAGACGCCTGAAAGCCGTCTGTTCCCGTTGCCAAAAAGAACATATCCTTTTCGACCGCGCCCTTTCTGTTTATGCTTATGAAGGTCCAATAAAGGAACTCATTCATCAATTTAAGTACAAAGGTAAAGGTTATTTGGATAAAATATTAGCGAGATTATTAGAAGATTTTATTAAACAGCATAAAGACACCTTTTTGTATTTTGACGTAATTATGCCTCTACCGCTGCATAAAAGCCGAATGCGCGAAAGAGAATTCAATCAGGCGCAGGTTCTCGCCCGCCATATAAATTCAGATTTGGGGCTGGCTTTCTCTTGTGAAAATCTTAAGCGAATCCGTCCAACTACCTCGCAAACTGAACTTGGGGGAGACGAACGCAGGAAGAATATCAGAGATTGCTTTAAGCTCAAGAATGCCGATCAGGTTAAAGGGAAAAATATTCTCTTGGTTGATGATGTCTTAACTACGGGCGCGACCTGCTCGGAAGCAGCAGGTGTATTGAAGGAGGCAGGCGCAAAAGCCGTATTTGTAATTACCCTCGCAAATTAAATGAAGATTCTGCGTAACTATATCTTAAAAGAATTCTTTGCTCCTTTAATTTTGAGCTTTTTTCTATTAACCATTGTTATGCTCCTCGGTAATCTCATCCATCTCACCGACCTTGTCATTCGCAAAGGAATAAATATCTTAATTGTGGCAAAGGTCTTCCTTTACCTTATCCCTTCTTTGTTTATATATACCATCCCCATCTCTGTGCTGGTAGCAGTATTATTTGCCTTAGGAAGGCTTGCCAGCGATAATGAAATTATTGCTATCCGTGCAAGTGGCATAAATGTGATTGGTGCAATTTTCAGTCCCCTTTTAATTATTGGATTAATCTTGAGTCTAATGCTTGTAATCTCCAACGATAAGGTAGTGCCCTGGGCTCATTTTGCCTGTCGCAAAACCATATTTTCTATCGCAGTAAAAAACCCGTCTGCTCTTTTAGAACCAGGAGTATTTATTAAATCCTTTGATAAATATATTATTTTTATTTACAATATTAAAGGCAATGAGTTAGAGCAGGTGCGTATCTATGAACCTCAGGGTGAAGGAAAACGGGCGAGAACCATTGTTGCGAAAAAAGGTGAATTTGTAACACTACCCGATTTAGGAATAGTAAAATTAAAATTAACCGATGGTACAACTGATGAGCCCAATCCAAGTGATCCTAAGTCATTTTATAAATTAAATTTTAAGACTTTCTTTTTAAACCTGAATTTAGCAGGAAAGCAAAAACAAGATATAGAGAAAAAACCCAAGGATATGACCTTCCGGGAATTAAATCAAAAGATGCGCCAATTAAAAAAGCAGGGAATAGAAGCTAATGTGCTGCTTTCTGAATTACACCGAAGGCTAGCTCTGGGATTTTCCGCCTTTGTCTTCATGCTTGTTGGCTTGGGGATTGGCCTTAAGGTTGGCCGCCGGGAAAAATCCATCAATCTCTCTATTGCTTTCCTTACGGTAGGTATATATTATCTCCTCCTTTTAGGGGCCCAGGCCCTTTCCATTGAAGGTAACCTCCCTCCTCAAATAGCAATGTGGCTGCCAAATATTATTCTTGGGGCTCTGGGATTATTTCTCATTAAAAGGATATGCGCATATTAGAGCGTTATATCTTAAATTCCTTCTTGAGGCTTTTCTTCGGCTGTATCCTCGCCTTCTTATTCCTCTATATTATCATTGATATCTTTTCTCACCTTGATGAATTCCTCAGACAAAAGGCAACTCTTCAGTTTCTGATTAAATATTATATCTGGTCTTTGCCTTTCATCTTTGTTCAGATTACGCCTATTGTCTGCCTCTTGGGGGGTATCTATACACTGGGAACATTAAATTATCATAATGAGCTCATTGCTATGCGCACCTCTGGCTTAAGTATCTTTAAGATTGTTAGACCGCAACTTATTGCCATTGCTATCATCTGCCTCTTTGTATTTTTGGTTAATGATAAAATCATACCGCAATCTCAACTCATAACATCTAATTTAAAAATGCTCATAGAAAAAAAAGAAAAACCCAGGGAGATTACCAACCTTTCTATCTATGGCACAAAAAATAGACTCTTTTTCATAAACAAATTTATTCCGAAAGAGAACCGGATAGAAGGAATTACTGTCTTAGAGCAGGATAAAAATCAAGATGTGCGCAAAAAGATTGTCGCACGTTACGGGATATGGAGTGATGGATTCTGGCACTTCTTTGAGTCGGTTACCTATTACTTCGATGAAAGTGGGCAGGTGCAGGCAAATACGCAATACTTTACTGAAGAAATTATGGATATAAAAGAGGGGCCTCAGGACCTCTTAAGCCAAAGGCAAAGTCCGGAATTTATGAGTATCGCTCAATTAAATGACTATATTAGAAAACTTTCCTTTAGCGCAGCAACAAATGTGGTGGAAAATTTAAAGGTAGACCTTTTTCAAAGATTTTGTTTTCCGTTCACCAGTCTGATTATCTTTATTGTTGGCATTCCCTTTTCTTTTATTATCCGCCGAAGGGCTGCCTTCATATCAACAATCGGCATTGGCATTACGGTCGGCTTCTTTTATTATGTAGTCAATGCCGTAATGATTGCCTTTGGGAAAAGCGGGCTCTTGCCTGCGTTTTTATCTGCTTCTCTGAGCCATATTCTCTTCCTCGGTGCTGGGCTCTATCTAATTCATCGACTGCGCTAAACTACAGACCCGTAAATGCAAATCACCAAATCATGCTTCTTAATCATCGGAGACTCCCTAATTGATATATACTCGCGGCACCCGATTGCCGATACCGCAGACAATCTCATAAGGAATAGTCTGAGAAAGTCGGGCTAACTCCTCAGTGCTGATGCACGAGGTTCTTTGCCGGCCAATAAGCACTGCCTCATTGCCAAGTTTAACTCTTGAATTTCCCACATCCACTATAATCTGGTCCATACATACTGCCCCGCTGATTCCAAACCGCCTTCCTTTGATTAAAACATCTGCGCGGTTGGAAAGACTGCGCGGATAGCCATCGCCATAGCCAATAGGTAAAATTGCCAGTGTGGTTTCTTTTCTTGTTGTATAGGAATGGCCGTAGCTTATACCCTGGCCAGCGGAAACACGCTTTAAATAGATAATCCGGCTCTTAAGCGAGAGAACCGGCTTTAGTTTTATGTCGAGGCCTGGCTTAGGATAGATTCCATAAAGCATCAAGCCTGGCCTGACAAGATTAAAATAACTATCCGCATAGCTAATGATTCCCATACTATTAGCCGCGTGAAATAAGGGAATCTGTATCTGCATTCTTTTTAAATCGCCAATGAGTTGATTAAAGCTCTCAATCTGATAATGGGTAAATTTAGGGTCGCAGTCTGCGCAGGGAAAGTGGGTAAACAAACCCTCGATTTGGAGATTAGAAAGACGACCAATCTCTTTGATAAACTTTATAACCTCTCTGTATAAAATACCCAACCTGCCCATCCCTGTATCCACCTTAATATGCACCCCAATAAGCTTGCCTGTCCTTCTTGCCTTTTGATTCAGTCTTAAGGCTAATTCGTAATCAGAAACAGTCTGGGTGAGGTTATATTTGAGAACTGCCCCAATGTCCTTATTAAGGATATTACCAAGAATTAAGATTGGTAATCTTATCTTATTTTCTCTTAAGATAATCGCCTCATCGATACTGGCCACCCCCAGATAGTCAACATCAAGTTTTGCTAATCTTTTTGCTATGGGCAGCATCCCATGACCGTAGGCATCACACTTCACCACTGCTGCAATTTTAACATTCGGCCCTACTATTTTTTTTATCTGTTTAAAATTAAACTCCAGATTAGATAGATTTACTTCTACCCAGGTCGGCCGGTAAAAATTATAATTCATCTTAATCTGTGTAATCTGTTTTTTCCGCCAAAATAATTGGCGGATTCGCCTCCGCCATAAGAACTGGCGGATGCGCCAATCCCGCCATAATACTTTGGCGGGTCGCCAACGCTTTGTGGCGACTTTCTGGTGCAAATCCCGCCACAATACTTTGGCGGGTCGCCAACGCTTTGTGGCGACTTTGTGGCGAAATCTGGCATTCTTTTGGATATAAATAAATTGGGCCCAATCTAAAAGGGTCAGAGAAACTCTTTCTCTGAATTAACTGCTGGGCAATTCTCAATAAATTCCCTGCCTGAGGATAGTAAAAATTCTCATTCAAGATAATGCCTGATTTAATCCTTCTCTCGATAAATTCTTGATAGCGCAGGAGGCCGTCCCCTAAAAAAACAATCTGTTCCTCTGAACCTATTTTATTGAATAAATCTTCAATACCGATAAGAAGATAGCGGCTTAATCTCTGTAATTTAGTGCATTTCGATTTATATAAAGCGCAATAAAGCATATCTCGCTTTGCATCCACTAATACGCAGATATATCCCTTGCTATATGGTAGTGCACTATAAGCAATGACATCAAGGGACGATGTGGCAACGACGGGTTTTTTTAAGGCAAAGGAGAGTGCTTTTATTGTTGATAAGCCAATGCGCAGTCCCGTAAAAGAACCCGGACCCAAACCAACAGCAAAATAATCAATATCCTTCAAATTATAATTAAGTGCTCTTAAGCCCTTTTTTATCGTCGGCAGAAGTAAATCTTTTGTGTTTCTCTGTGCCTCTAAATTATATTCGCGAAAATGAACCTCTGGACTGCCAACCCATTCGACAAGCTCAGGATTAGCACTGAGCATAGTCGAAGTGCCAAGGGCAACAGAGAGCATTTTACTTGAGGTATCAATTGCAAGAACTTTTGTCCTTGCCCCGTTTGAAGTCCCCTGCCTAAAGGCGGGGGCATCCCGCCCTTTCGCAGAAAGGGCGGGATTACTTCGAACGGGGTTTGTTGTTTCTTGTCTCATTCTTTAGGTTTAAAATTATCCCTCTATAAGCCCTGCCAAAAGAAGTAATATTTATCTGGCGCTCTCTTTCGCCTTTTATCTTTAAGTCAACGCCCAGATACTCCCTGGGTAGATACCATCCAAGTTTATCTGCCCATTCAATTACAGAAATACCATTGCCATAGAAATATTCTTCGTAGCCTAAGTCTAAAATATCTCTTATATTCTTAAGGCGATAAAGGTCAAAATGATATAGTGGCGGCTTCCTGCTTTTACCTCTGCCAAAAGGCTGATATTGGCGCAGGAGAACAAAAGAAGGGCTGATTATTCCTTTTTTATCTAATCCTAAACCCCGGGCAATGCCCTTGGCAAAAACAGTCTTTCCTGCACCCAATGTTCCAAAAAGGCAAATAATATCACCACAGCTCAAGAATTTCGCAATCCTTTTTGCCAGAGACAAGGTTTGCGATTCGGACTTAGAAATTATTTCCATAATGCTGTGCAAACTTAAGAGCGGTCTTCAGAAGTCGAACTTCCGAAATTTACTCTGACCCCTTTTTTCTGTTTTCTGTAAAATTCCCTTCTCTGTAATTATCGCTGTAATTAAATTATGGGGCGTAATATCAAAAGCAGGGTTAAAAACCTTAATTCCTTTCGGAGTAATAGGTTTTTTAAAGAATAAATTTGTAATCTCAAAGGACGGGCGTTCCTCAATGGGAATATCTTTGCCCCGCTTTATATTCTTATCAAAACTAGAAAGTGGAGCAACAACATAAAAAGGAATTTTATGGTATTTTGCCAAAACTGCCAAATTATAAGTACCTATCTTATTTGCGACATCACCATTTCTTGCAATGCGGTCAGCACCAACAAAAATTTTATTGATTCCTCTTTTCTGCATCAAGGTTGCAGCCATACTATCGCAGATAAGCGTAACATCGAGCCCCGCCCTCTGTAGCTCCCAGCAACTCAGACGTGCTCCCTGTAAAAGCGGCCTTGTCTCACAGGCAAAGACAACAAAGTCCTTTCCTTCTTTCTTTGCCCGATAAAGAACCCCCAGGGCAGTGCCATAATCAATAGTGGCCAAGAGTCCGGCATTGCAAATAGTCAAAATCTTGTCTCCGTTTCTGACTAAACGTGCGCCTTCTCTTCCTATTTTTCGGCAAACACGCTTGTCTTCTTCAATAATATTAAGTGCTTCCTTCAAAAGAGCATTGTTTAAGCCCTCTTTTGTTTGATAAATATCGCTGTCTATTACTCTCCGCATTCTCTCCAATCCCCAGAAAAGATTAATTGCTGTCGGTCTCGCTTTTGCTAAATATTGAATGTCTTTGTCTATCTGAGACTTGAGGGCTTCTATATTTTTTGTTCTTCTCTTTCTTGCTGACAAAACCACACCCAAGGCTGCCGCTGCTGCCAATGCTGGTGCACCACGTACCTGCATTGTCCTTATCGCACGAAAGACCTGAACAATATCTTCAAGATAGATATAGCAGAATCTTGCCGGCAATCTCGTCTGGTCAACAATTCTAATTTTGCCTCTATGCCAGGTTATTGTTTGAATCTTCATAAATGCGGGGAAACACGGGCTTGCCTTTCTTAATCCTATCCCTACCTAATTGTTGGATTATCGATTCTGCTGTATGGG
>JADHWR010000041.1 GCA_016783355.1 Candidatus Omnitrophota bacterium
GTGTCTGGAAAAGTTTCCCTATCTTGTGTGGTAATTACTAAGAACGAAGAGGCAAATATTGAGGGTTGCTTAAAAAGTGTTCACGAGTGGGTGGATGAGATTATTGTTGTTGATGATCAGAGTAGCGATCGTACTTTAGGATTAGCCAGAAGATATACAAATAAGATTTTTCACCGCAAGATGGATGTTGAAGGTAAGCATAGAAATTGGGCTTATGCGCAAGCAAGAAATAACTGGATTTTAAGCCTAGATGCTGATGAGCGGATTACTGTTGAATTAAAGGATGAAATTGATCAGGCCCTAAATAAGGAAACCGCCTTTGCTGCTTTTACCATTCCTCGCAGAAACCTGTTAGGTAATTATTGGCTAAGATGGGGCGGGCAGTATCCGGCAGCGCAATTAAAATTATTTAGAAAAGATAAATTTAAATGGGAAGAGGTCCAAGTTCATCCTCGCGCTTTTTTAGATGGTAGGTGCGGGCATTTAGAAAAGGATATTATTCATTATTCTTGGCGTGACTTTGCTCATTTTTTTGATAAGGTCAATTCTCAAAGCACTCTCGAGGCAAGGAAATGGATATATACCAGAAGAAAGATGTCTATGCCTCATGCCTTCTGGCGCACGGTTGACCGCTTCTTTAGAAAATTTATTCGTAAAAAGGGTTATAAAGATGGCTTTTACGGATTTATCGCTGCTTTTTCTGATAGTTTATACCAAATCTTAAGTTACGCCAAATATTGGGAGATGCAGAAAAAGAAATGAAGGTAGTATTTCTTGACCGAGACGGAGTAATTAATCAATATCCAGGGGATACAAAATATGTGACTTGTTGGCAGGAGTTTTGTTTTTTGCCAAAGAGCAAGGCAGCGCTTAAAAAATTGACCAATGCCGGATATAAAATATTTATTGTTTCAAATCAGGCGGGTGTTGCTAAGGGTGTATATCCTCAAGAGAGACTCAATGAGATTACCGATAAGATGCTTAAAGAGCTAGATAAGGTAGGGGTTAAGATTTGCGGCGTATATTACTGTACTCATCGCGATGAGGATAATTGTTCTTGTCGCAAACCTAAGACCGGTTTATTAGAAAAGGCCTTAAAGGACTACAATATTCCTAAAGATCTTTTAATAAAAAGCTTTTTTGTCGGAGATAGTATGAGAGATATTCAAACCGGCCAAAGCCTTGGCTGTCAAACTATCTTAGTATTTAGCGGAAAAGAGAAATTAGAAAATCAGGCAAGTTGTTCGGTCCCGCCTGATTTTTTTGCTAAAGATTTGTTGGTGGCAGTAGATTTAATATTGGGGACACCCTTGCATTCAGCAGGAAGCCTGCCTGTCCCTGCCAGCCGGCAGGCTGGGGCAGACAGGGGTGTCCACCGAACGGGGAAAAGGATGTCCCTAAAGATAATTGTTAGTTATGCTTCGGCGGGCAGCGGTCATCGTCGCGCTGCTCAGGCAGTCTATGATTGCCTTAAAAAGAAGCATCCCGAATTAAATATTATTTTTATTGATATTTTGAAATATTCAAATCGGCTGTTTGCAAATTTCTACTCTCGCGGGTATTCCCTTTTGGTTACGCATTTAAGATTTGTCTGGGCAATTGGCTATTATATAAGTTGCTTTAGATTTGTACGTTACCTCTTTAATTTTATTTCCCGTCTGAATAGCACTCAATTTATAAAATTAATGATTAGAGAAAAGGCCGATGTTATTTTAGCGATGCATTTTTTCCCTGCAGAGGTTGTTGCTTATCTTAAGCAAAAAGGTAAGATCGATTCTCGCTTGGTTACGGTAATGACGGATTTTAGTTTACATCCGCTTTGGCTTTTCCCACAAAGCGATGATTATATTGTGGGTTTGGATTACACGCGCAATTGCCTGATTGGTCAGGGTATAGGGCAGGATAGGGTGAATGTGTTGGGGATACCAATAGAAGCAAGATTCCAGAAAAATAATAAAGATATACATTTAGGTCATACGCATGAAGTCAATAAAGGTGTAGGTTTGGCTACTGCTTTGTTAGTCACCGGCTCTTTTGGTTTCCCTTTTATGGAGAAGATTGTTGATATCTTATGTCCAGAAATAAACCTTCTTGTTGTCTGCGGTAAGAATCAGAGATTATATAATAAATTAGCACGTAGGCGCTATATTGGCGTAGGCCTGTTTGGCTTTACCGAAGATATGCCTAGATTGATGTCGCAGGCAGATATAGTGATTACCAAGGCGGGTGGCCTGACAATCGCTGAAGCCTTGGCTGCGCAGCTCCCGCTAATCTTTATCGGCAATATCCCTGGTCAAGAGACAGAAAATGCGAAAATTTTACAATCCTGCGGATGCGCGATAAATGCTAAGAATTTAAAATCCTTAAAGAAGATAATTATCCGTTTAAAATCCCATCCGGAAGAATTGGGTTTGATGCACGTCAATATTGAAAGGCTTAAAAAGCCAGATGCGGCAGAAGAGATCTGCCGATATATCAAACGAAGCCTAGACTTATGCAGCGATAGCGAATGTAAGTCTATTGGCTGAGTTTGTCCCGCTGAGTGCACCAAAATTATGAAACACCCTGTAGAATTTCTAAAGAAATTCTACAGGACTAGTCCTGAGGAATTCTACGAATTCCTCAGGGGAATTTTGGTGCATCTTACGAAGCGGGATAATTCGCAGACGGACTTCGTCCTATACTTGACATCTCTGATGCCAAGTATCTGCTCATTAAAAATGTATGCGCAAGTAGTATTTAATTTACCTATTGAGGGGCGATTTGATTATTTTGTTCCTCCTGCTTGGGAGCAGAAGCTAAGGCCGGGGGTAAGGACAGAGGTATTTTTTGGCAAGCGGCGCTGTTTTGGTTACATCGTGGGCAAGGCAGAAGAGACTGAATACAAAAAGGTAAACCCCGTTAGAAAGGGAGCTCCTAATAAAATAGGACTTTCTAACGGGGTGAAACCCATTCTAAGGATTCTGGATGATATCCCGATTTTGGATAAGACAATGTTGAAAATCACTCGCCGGGTATCTGAGTATTATGCCTGCTCCTGGGGTGAGGCGATTGAGGCAGCAGTGCCGAAGAGTTTAAGAAAGGGCAGGAGAATTGACTATAATCCCCGTCAAGAAAAATTCCCTAAGACAGATAAAGCCTCCGAAGTAATGCTCCTGCAGGATATTAAAGGTCAGGGGCGTTGGGAAATTTACCTTCGAGAGATTAACGATAATCTCAATAAAAATAGGGGGATAATTTTCTTAACCCCCGATAAAGAGCAAGCGGGATTGATTCAAAAGGAGATTAAGGAGAGATTGAACGTAGGGGTAGGCTTGCTTCATAGCAATCAGTCAGTAGGTGAAGAATTAAGGCAATGGATAGAGATGAAGAAGGGGTTGCTGAGAATAGTAGTGGGTACGCGCTTGGCGGTTTTTGCTCCTTTGGTTAATTTAGGTTTGGTTATTATTGAAGAAGAGCAAAGCTCGGTTTATAAACAAGATTCCCGTCCTCATTATCATGCAGTTGGTGTGGCCAAAATTCGGACTAAGATCGAGGGGGCGAGGCTTATTCTCTTCAGCCGGAGCCCGAGTTTAGAAACCTGGTATCAGGCAAAAAGGAATAGGATTAAATATATCTTAAAGGATATTAGGATTCCCGCACGCCAGATTAAGATAGTTGATTTACAACGGGTAGGGTTTATCCCGCAAAAAAGAAAGATCCGGCTTTCGATTAGCCTGGAGGACGCGCTAAATAAAACCCTTAATCAAAAAGGTCGGGCAGTTCTATTTCTTAATCGACGGGGATTCGCTATTTTTAGTTACTGCCAAAATTGCGGTAAGGTTTTGCGCTGCCCGCGCTGCAATGCAAATCTAATTTTACATTTTAAGAATGATACGTTAACCTGCCATCGCTGTAATTATAGAACGCAATCACCGACGATCTGCCCGAGTTGTAATTCTGGTTATATCCGCTATTCCGGTTTAGGTACAGAAAAATTGGAGAGTGAACTCCATCGCTTATACCCCGGAGTAAATATTGCGCGTTTAGATAAAGAAGAAAAAATTATTCCTAACGATGCCCAACTTATCGTAGCTACAGAAAGCGTATTGAAGCATAGAATTGCTAATTTAGACTTAATTGGGGTGCTCTCGCCCGATACGGCGTTAAACCGACCTGATTTTCGCGCGGGAGAGAAGGTATTTGCCCTATTGTTGCAGCTTGCTTGTTTAACTTCCAACTGTTTAATTATCCAGACTAAATTCCCCAAACATTATTGTTTTCGCGCCCTGACAGAAAAAAGAATCAACCTTTTTTATGAGACAGAGTTAGTGTTCCGCCGACAATCGCATTTGCCCCCATTTAATCATATTATTATGGTGAAATTAAGGGGCAGAAAAGAAGAAAGGGTGAGTTTAGCAGCAGGAGAACTATTTGATATTTTAAATAATTGCAATAAGAATAAATCGATAAAGATAGTTTCCTGTTTCAATCAAATACCTCATAAAAAGAGAGATAATTTTCATGAACAGATTTTAATAACCACGAGGTCGGTTATTAAGGCAGTTAATTTTTTAAAAAAGATTTTAGCTGATTTTCGCCGTTCAGGTATAATTATTACTGTAGATGTAGACCCGGTTTAGTAGGTATGGATATTAAACTAAAGAGAACAAAAAATGAATATCATATTCCTTGGTAGTTCTAAATTCGCTGTCCCCACGCTTTCTAACATAGCATCTTCATCTCATAAGATAATTTGTGTAGTAACTCAGCCAGATAGGCAGGCGGGCAGGCAGATGAGGTTGATTTTTACTCCGGTTAAACAGCTAAGCCAAGAGTTAGGCCTATCGCTATATCAAACTGAAGATATTAATTCCCGAGAGTCTTTAGAATTTTTAAAAAGTCTAGATCCAGATTTATTTTGCGTGGTTGCTTTTGGTCAGATTTTAAGTCGAGATATTTTAGCGATGCCTAAGATTTTTGCGATTAATTTACATGCATCGCTACTGCCTCTGTATCGGGGAGCAGCGCCAATTCAACGGGCAATCATAAATGGAGAAGTTCAGGCTGGTTTGACGGTAATCAGGATAGTCAGAGACGTTGATGCGGGTCCAATAATCTTACAGCGGAAAGTTGATATTAAGGATGATGATCACGCCCTTATTTTAGAGGAAAGATTAGCTCGTTTAGGCGGTGATCTGATATGTCAGGCTTTGGATTTAATTCATGCGGACAAATATAGCTTAGTTATTCAAGATGAAAAAAAAGCAACCCTTGCCCGTAAACTTAAGAAAGAAGATGGTTTAATTAACTGGGGTGAATCTGCGCGCGTTATTTTTAATCTTATTCGCGGTTGCACTGGCTGGCCAGGAGCATTTACTTATTATCGTGGCAAAATTCTAAAGATATATAGAGCTCAGAGGATATCGGGTTATCCGCAAGTCAGAATATCAGGGTCTCCTCGGGGTGAGATTTTGGAGGTCTCTAAAAGGGGGATAGTTGTGGCAACTGGCGATGGTAATTTATTAATTGAAGAATTACAGATCGAAGGCAAAAAAAGAATTTCCGCTTCTGCATTTATTTCTGGGTATCAAATTTCCGTCGGAGAGATTCTCGGCGAGAAAAAACACGGCGAGAAAAAATAGTTGCATCCTGAATAAATTTTGATATAATTTAGCACCATGCCTGAGTTAAGAAAAGATCCGATTATTGGAAGATGGGTAATTATTGCTACCGGGCGGGCAAAACGACTGGATCAATTTTCGCCTATGCCTGTTGGTCCAGCGCAGGGTGAGTGTCCATTTTGTCCAGGGAATGAAGAACGCACCCCTCCTGAGATATTTAGTATTCGTCATTCCCCTTCTTCGCAGAATAGTGAGGGTTGGCAGGTTAGGGTTATCCCAAGTATCAAGCCGATGCTAAGGATTGAAGGGAACTTGGATCGTCGAGGCCAGGGAATCTATGATTTGATGAATGGCATCGGTGCTCACGAGATAGTTATTGAAACCCCTGAGCACATTAATAATATCGCTGATTTATCGGTGGAGCAGATTGATAATGTTCTCAATGTCTATATTCATCGCATTATTGATTTAGGCAAAGATACCCGCTTTAAATATGTCTTGGTTTTTAAGAACCACGGCTGGGCTGCGGGTGGGGGCAGGATAAAGCATAGTCGTTCTCAACTTATTGCTACGCCGGCAACTCCTAAGCGGGTAAAAGAGGAATTGGTGGGGGGTAAGCGTTATTTTGACTATCATGAGCGCTGTGTCTTTTGCGATCTTATAAGGCAAGAGCTGCAATCGCAAAAACGATTGATTATTGATATCGATGGCTTTATTGCCATCGCCCCATTTGCTTCCAGATTTCCCTTTGAGGTTTGGATTATGCCCAAGCAACATTCCTGCGATTTTGTTACTTTAGGTGATGCTCAACGCATCGATTTGGCAAAGATATTAAAGGTTGTTTTACTAAAATTGAAAATTGGACTCAATGATCCTTCTTTTAATTATATTATTCATACTGCGCCCTTGCGGCGACCAAAGGTTGGTTATTGGAATACGATCGAGGAAGATTATCATTGGCACATCGAGATAATGCCGCGTTTAACCCGGGTGGCAGGATTTGAGTGGGGGACGGGTTTTTATATTTGTCCCTTACCGCCTGAGAATGCAGCCAAATTTCTGAGAGAGGTTAAGGTAGAAGATGGCTGAACTAAGAAGAGATCCAGTTGTGGGCAGATGGGTGATTGTAGAGACAGAGTCTCCTTTACTCCCGAATAATTTTGAGAAGTCGCAACATCACTGGAGAGAAGGCGAGTGTCCATTTTGCTATGGCAATGAGGATAAAACTCCTCTGGAGATTGAAGCGATACGAGATCCAAAAACTCAGCCCAACAGGCCGGGTTGGCAGGTTAGGGTTGTGCCGAATAAATTTCCTGCCTTGCAGATTGAGGGAGATATTGACCGCCGCGGTTTAGGAATCTACGATATATCAAGCGGAATTGGCGCGCACGAAGTAATCATCCAGAGTCCCTATCATCATAAAGAGATCCCGGATCTATTGGATGAGGAAATAGAGAATATAATCAGGATGTGCTGTTGTCGTACAGAAGACTTAAAAAAGGATAAGCGCTTTAAATACATATTGCTATTTAAGAATTATGGCCCATCTGCAGGTGCCACTTTAGCGCATCCCCACTTTCAATTAATTGCCCTGCCGATGATTCCCAAGAATCCGGGAGAAGAGATTCAGGGCGCGCGGGCTTATTTTGAGTTTCGTGGACGCTGCTTGTTTTGTGATATGCTTAAACAGGAGATGCAAGAGAAAATAAGGGTAGTAGTTGAGAATGAATATTTTATTGCATTTTGCCCATTTGTTTCAAGATTCAGCTTTGAAATGTGGATATTGCCTAAGATCCATAGTTCATTTTATTCTACGATGACGCCGATAGAGGTTGCCAGTTTAGCTAAGATTCTAAAGGATGTTTTGTTAAGATTAAGATTAGTGCTTTCTGACCCGGCCTATAATTTTATTATTCACACTTCACCAGCTAAACAAGATGGTGGCTTAGTTCATTATCACTGGCATATTGAAATTATGCCAAAATTGAGTCGAGTGGCAGGATTTGAATGGGGAACGGGTTTTTACATGGTTTCCACGCCACCAAAATTAGCAGCAAAGTATTTGAGGGAGATTAAATGAAGCCTAGACTTATGGAACAAAGTGAACCCCGTTAGAAATCTTTGATTTCTAACGGGGTGAACATAAGTCTGATGGCTGAATTTGTCCCGCTGAGTGCACCAAAATTATGGAACAGAATTTCGGTGCATCTTACGAAGCGGGATAATTCGCACATACAATTTACGTTCACTATCGTTGCGTAAATTGTATGCTCATTGAACATTCTATGTCAAATGAAAATTATATAGACCTAGATGAGATCCCGCCTCAAGAAGATGTTACAAAATTCTCTTTGATAATTTTGTAACTTTCGGCGGGATCAATTCGCCCCCACTGTTTCGTTTTGCTTCGCAACCGAAACAAAACGGTGGGGGTTCATTGAAGGTATGTATCCCTTGCTTGAACAAACTAAAATTCCCCTGCGAAATTGCGAAGCAATTTGGCAGGACTAGTCCTTCAGAATTTCTTCGAAATTCAGAAGGGTCTGCGATAATTTTAGCTTAAGCTGCGGGATCAATTCGCGCATATAACTTACCTCGCACTTCGTGCTCTGTAAGTTATGCGCTCATTGAAGGAGGTTTAAAGATGTCAGTAAGGATAGGGATTAATGGTTTTGGCAGGATTGGTAGGCTTGTTTTTCGCGCGGGGATCGATTGTCCGGAAATAGAATTTGTTGCTGTTAATGATCTTCCCGTAGGCGTGGCGAACTTAGCGTATCTTTTAAAATATGATTCTACTTTCGGTATACTAGATAAAGAAGTAGAGGCAGCCGAAGATTCTTTAATTGTTGATCGAAAGAAAACCAAGGTGATAAGTTATAAGTCGCCCGCAGAAATACCCTGGAAGGAATTAGGCATAGATATTGTCGTGGAATCAACAGGGATATTTAGAGATAAAGAAAAAGCAGTAGGGCATATTAATAGCGGGGCTAAAAAAGTGATTATTAGTGCTCCGGCAAAGGGCGAAGACATCACTATTGTTTTAGGGGTTAATGAAGAGAAATATCAGCCCAAGGAGCACAGAATTATCTCTAATGCCTCCTGCACTACCAACTGTTTAGGGCCGATGGTAAAGGTATTATTAGATAATTTTGGTATCGAATCTGGTTTGATGACAACAATTCACTCTTATACTAATGACCAGCGCATACTCGATTTACCTCACAAGGATTTAAGAAGAGCGCGCGCAGCTGCTGTTTCTATGATCCCTACAACTACCGGGGCTGCTCAGGCAATAGGTAAGGTTATCCCTGAGCTTAAAGGGAAGCTCGATGGTTTGGCAATTCGCATTCCTACGCCAGATGTATCTCTAACCGATCTTACTTGCCAGACAGATAAGGAGGTTGATAAAGAGGCAATAAACGCCGCTTTTAAAAAGGCTTCCGAGGGAAGGTTTAAGGGAATACTGCAATATTTGGAAGCGCCATTAGTTTCCAAGGATTTTGTCGGCAATCCCTATTCCTGTATTTTTGACTCAGAGCTTACCCGTATTATTGCCCCTCGTTTAGTAAAGATTCTTGGCTGGTATGATAATGAATGGGCTTATGCTTGTCGGATAATTGATTTGATTGAATATATTTATAAAAAAGGGTTGTAATTTTTAGCAACTCGAGGAGCTTGTTTCACGAGTTTGCCATAAGAAATTATTGATTAAAAGGCCCCTGATTGCAGTTTTCAGGGGTCTTTTTTGTATCGCTTAAAGAATGGGCTCCTCCAACACCAGGGGATCCTGCCGATAAGATTATGTTGACAAAGGTTAAGCTTTATGATTTAATTATTGCAAGGAGAATTTTAAAAAAATGCCAAAGTTCAGATTAAAATCCATTGAGGACGTTTCGATTATAAGGAAGTTCTCTGTATTATTTAGCCTAATGTCATTTTTTCCATTCATAGTTTTAGCTGCCCTATTTTTTTATTTCCAAATCAAAGGCGTAATAAAATTAAATCTAAATTTACTTTTCTGGTCAGTTTTCTTGGTTGGCGTATTTGGATTGATTGGTTTTTTCGGTATGCGCGGAACCCTGATAAATCTAATTAAGGTAACAAAGAAAACTAAAGACTTGCTTCAGGGTAATGTCACTGAGCGTATTAATATCAAGGCAGGGGGTAATAATGAGGTTGCTCAGATAGTTCGTGCATTCAACGGGATGGTGCAGAAATTAGAAGAAAATGTCCAGGAGCTTCAAAAATCCAAAGATTTGCTTCAAGGTGTTTTAAACAAAATTGCCAGTGGGGTCTCTTCTTCGGATAATATCAATGCTTTTTTGGATTTAATTCTAGAAACAACGGTAAGCGCCCTAGGTGCTAAAAGCGGATTACTTTTGTTGTCTGATAAAGAGAAAAATGAGCTAATTGTAAAAAGCTGTTTTGGCTTAGCTGCTTCTGTTTATTCCCGTGCTCAGCGCATTCCGGCAGAGGCAGAAGTGGTTAGCTTGGTGATAAAGCAGGAGAGGCCTTTATTAATCCCCCGCCTGCAGAAGGCAATAGCAACTAAAGCAAAGGATGCTAATCCCGCTTTTGAGCCCCCATTAATTTGTGCTCCATTAGTTTTTCAAAATGAGACAATAGGAGCAATTTC
>JADHWR010000042.1 GCA_016783355.1 Candidatus Omnitrophota bacterium
GATTCCAATTAATGCCTGTATCCCAGAGTATCCGCCCGCCAACTCTCAATTCTAGTTCTGCCCGTTCTTCTACACCGGGATTTTCTTCCCAGATATTTTTCATACGGGTTGAAGCAAACAATTCAAAGTCAGGATTGGGACGATAAGAAAGTTCAGTTGCAAATTCTAAGCTATCTTCTCCTCCTAAAAAACTATGGGGAGAAGTGGCGTCTTCCTCGTCTCTATAACTGAGGCGCAGGCTTGTATAGAAAGGGGAAGTAAAAATTTGCGAAGAATAATCCAGGCCGGTCTCAAAAACCGAGGGACGGCTTTCTTCATCAGAATATTTTTCCGTTAACCAATTTGTCTGCCGGGAGGCATAATAAGAGAGGTCACCCAAAAGTCGAAGGCTTAAGCCTGCGGTTAGACTATTAACGCTGTAGTCCATAGCAGGGGTCTTGGGGTTTTCAGCGTCTTTATATCCGTAGGAAAGATGCGTGGTTAAATCTCTTAAATCCGGAAACCTTTTTACAACTCCAACGCCTGCGCTATTTGCCTGGCGAGGAGAAAGCTTTCCTTCCTCATTCACATATTGATAATTTAATCTCACAGAAGTAGTGGGGTTAATGGTTATATCCGAAGAGGTGTGCAGGTCTAAATTAAATTTATCCGGATTATCGGGATTAGGGAAAAGCCTGTCTCTATATACATCAAGACTTCCTAAAAGATTAACCCAGTTAAAAGGCGTGTAATTGGCCTCGATAAATCCGCCTAATTCTCCTACCCGGGAAGGCCGCCCCATTATAGTAAGAAAATCCTCCTCGATATTGCGAAATTCGGTTGATAACCTTAACTTGGGAAAAACAATGTGCGAATCTAAAATATAGGCAAGGTTATCGGAATCATAGCCAAACTCTCCGCCTAAGGTTAGATTTTTCTTCATCCGATAATCCAGGCCTAATCCTAATACATTTTCTTTCAGATACTCTGCCCGTTCATCACCATAACCCCAGAAGGAAGACAATCTAAAGTCTAAATCCTCAAAGGGGGAATAACGCAGTTCTCCTCCGGTAATAAAGGTATCTTTAACTTCGGCTAAACCCGGAGACAACTTTCCAAATTTACCCTGACCCTCTCTTCCCCAAAAACCAGTGTAACTTAAGCGCCTATCCCAGGCCCTTTTATCAAATCTCACTCCTCTTAACGATTCACCAGGAAAGGCAAGCCCGGAAAAACTGGCTGTATAATCAAAAGCTCTGAGGTCAAAATCTGACACCTCCCCTATAGAGGCATCAGTAAGGCCCAAAGTGAGATAGGTCAAGTTAGTGTCCTCTCTTAATTTGCTTACCTTAGCCAGAGTATCAAAATCACCATAAGGCGTCTCACCGGTGAGGCCGAGCCACTGATCAAAGCTAAGGGTCTGCCTTTCTAAAGAGTGCAGCCTTTCACCTCGATGAAATGAATTTCGGTTAAAGGAATAGCGGAATTTAAATGGTTCGACTTGTTCGAGCTTCTTTCTAAAGACCTCTATAAGCTGCCGAATATACTTTGGAGGGATAACCTTGATATTTAATGTCCAGCGGCCATTTTGGTCCCAGATATGTAAATAGGTTGAACCAATCAATTTAGCTGCTATTTTGATATGATTTAAATCTTCTCTTTCTACGCCAATATTCTCAGGAGAAGTAACTAACCAGCGAGAGATTTTGTCTCCTTCGATAATAAAGGCCTTGTTGAGTTCCAACTCAAGCTTTGTAAACGGTTGGGTAGCCCGCAGCGCTTCATCAAGAAGTAGTTTCTCTTTAAGGACCTCTTCGGGGATTATTTCTTCAAAGACCTCTTCTTCTACAACTACTTCTTTAACAGGAATACTAACTGGGGGAAGAATTACCTCGGGAACCTCTATTTCTTCAGGAACCACAGGAGGGGTTAGTGGTGGAATTTCTTTAACCGGTGGGGGCAAGGTTGCCTTAATTATTCTTCGTTCTCGCACTACTCTCTTTGCTGGAACTATTCTCTTGGGTGGGACTTCTATCTTTTCTCTCTCCAGGGCCTCTTCCATCGCCTGCTCAATTGCCAGTTCTCGAGCAGAAATTGTCTTTTCTCTAATTAACTCAATGTACATCTTGCAAACTTGGGCAGTCTTACCTTGAGGGCTAGCAAGTAGAGCTTTCTTAAATGAGTCAAGGGCGTTATCATAATCTCCTTTTTCATAATATTCAATTCCTCTTTCGCAAAGAAACTTGGGAATCTCCAGATATCCAGCAAAGGCGGGGATAGAAAAAAAAGTTATTAAAAGTATTGAGAAAGTGATTAAAGCAAAAAATTGGGGTACTTTTTTATCCATTATTATCTTAGGGGTTCCTCTGACCAGAGGTAAGGGAAGGGTAAGAGATTTTCCCTGAGGGCTTAATCTTCAATTTGGTTTCTAATACCTTAGGTATTCCTCCTAAATCTATAGTAACAATTAAATCATATTCTCCGGAAGCAATTTGCGCAGCACTTTCTTCAGGAATATTCGATGAGATTACTGCCTTATCTCCGGGGAGGGTATAGGCCTTACTAAATTCTCCTCTGGCAGCGATAATGCCTTCTTCATCCATAATATAAAATGTCCCTTCTGTAGTAATGTCAACATTGCCTGTATTCTCAAAATCCATCTTAATATCTATGCCTTTATTTCTCACAATAGAAAGATTGTTCAAGTTCGCCACTCTTTTAATAGTTCCCTCAGGCTCAATACAAAATAAAGACCCCAGCCTTCCCAAAACTAAAACGCTCACCCCCTCTTCACCTCTGGCCTCACCCAAAGAGGTCTCAAAAAACATTACTGCGTAATGTCCACCTCCAGCATCAGCAGGGCAATTTACTGTATAATTGAGGGCCTGTTTTCCATAAGGGGGGATACTAAATTCTGCCGGAGCAAAGGTAATCCATTTAGCACAGGATAAAGGTGTGCTATCAGGAGGATAGAAGCCTTTTGAACCATCGGCTGTGGAATTATAAAGCCAGTCTTCCAGATATACTCCTACAACCATCGTTTTTTCGGAAGGATTTTCAATATTGATTACCCCGCTTTTATTACCGCCGGGAGTAATGCTCAATCTTACCTTGGGCCGGTCAATGCGTACAGTAATCGCCCATGCCGGATTAGAATTTAAAATTAAAAATGTAAAACTAAAAATCAAGAAGAAATAAAATATTTTCTTCATTTTCTATAATGTAGTTAGGGTAATCGTAATTGTTCCGGTATATTGACCTGGAGGTAGGTTCAAAGGAATTGGCTCGCCGGTAAAACCAGGCCACACACTACCGTCGGATTTATAGCCATTAGTTATTGAATAGACGATCTGGATAATCCGCGCACTGCCATTAGGTTCACTGGTATATATCTTTTTATTCGCCTCTACTGCTGAACCTGCCTCATGCAAACTAGAAGCTGCTGGCTGTGGACCTTGTGCTTTTTTACCTCCCTCCCACTGCCATTCATCCTCCTGTGCATAAACTGGTGTGCAAAGATAGGCATTAGTAGGGATCTCTGCTGTGCCACTACTTAAGGCTGTGGCTGTCTGGGTAAGCTCATATTGTGGGCCACCCACTACTCCTACAAATACCATTACTGTAAACCATTTTTCTGAGAAAAGACAACCGCGACTCTGGGTATCTCCAGGAAAGCGGTCTGTTAATACATCGAAAGCCATGGAATCGGCTTCATTGCCATCGGCAGGTGCTCCTTCAAAGATAACATAGGAAACTTCAACACTCTGCTCAATCTTTGCTTGCACACTAAGCGTGGCAGCGGTTGTTGTCTCAGAAAAGGCCATCTTTTGGCAAATAAAAGAACTCACCATTCCCATCATTAAAATTATCAAAAACTTTTTGCTGACCATTTTCACTTTTCTCCCTTTTTATTATGGGCTAGTTAAGATTAGACTGATAGTTACTGTCCCCTGGTATTGGCCATGATGCTGGTCTTTAGAAACTGGCTCCCAACCTCCCGGCCGAGCTTGAATATCCACTGGGTCATCAGGATCAGGATATGGGGGCAGACTATAGAAAGCACGGATAATTCGGCCAGCTCCTCCTGAGGCACTGTTATAGACTTCATGCGTCCCTTCAGCCAAGGTCTGTGTCCCTACAGTCCCATTATTGGGGTCAGGCCCCTGAGGCGCCGAACCACCTATCCATTGCCATTCATCTTCTTCTTTATAGCTGGGAGTTAAGACAAATGACTTATCTAAGTTATATCCGAGAGCGTCACCTGTGCCACTTATGGAAGTAGCTACTGACTGGATTTTATACGCCCGGCCCGAGGTCTTAGCTGTTAAAAAGACAGCATACCAGGTCGGTGAATAGAGACACCCGGCATCATCTCCGGTGCTCAACTCATCGGTAAGATTTCCGCTGGAATCGCCAAAGGCCATGGTGCAGGGAAAAGATACCTCTGTTCCCTCTGTCCCCGGGTCTGCCTGGCCAGCTGCCATTTCCTTGACCCATCCTTTAAGCTCAAGCTGCTGGGGAATATTGGCAGTTATAGGAAAGGTATAGGTATCATCTGCATAGCCACACGACATACCCAAAAAGGCCCACAGCAAAAGCAACCCGATTATTTTCGCAATCTTCATCTTTTTTTCTCCTCCTGCCGCCTTGCATTTATTTTTTTCACTGGATTTCTATCTGCGAAAGGGAATAATTTATTCCCGTAGTATAATCTCCGCCCCACTGGTCACGGGGAGCGCTCAATTCATAGATAATCTTAAATCTATCTGATTCACCTTTTCTATTAGAAATAAATATAATTGTCTCGTCCGGCTCTACGGTGGACTTTGAGGGATATTTCAATGTTCCCTTTACTCTCAGTCCTTTCTCATCGTCAACCTCTTTGGTGCTGAATTTGAAATATCCTCTCGGAATGACTTTGCCATCCTTAGTTGTTAGCATTGAGGAAATATCCTGGGTTACCTGATAAGGTTGGGCCAGATTACTATTTATCTCAATCAAGACTTTAGTCTCTTGGACACTTTCCTCTCTCACATTTTTGAATTCAATCACCCCTCCGCTCTCAGGCATAATCTTAAGTTCAAAGATAGGCTTAATATTTACATCCAACTGTAAGGTATCGATTAGCCCGCTTTTGGGACTGGGGTAAGCAGTGCTTTCTATATAATAGCTTATATTACCTCTATACCTTCCTGCCTTCAGGCTTTCTTTCACGTAATAGGTAATTTCTATCTCATCATCCAGTCCCCGGGGGTCTGAGGTATAAAGTAGAGTTTCGCCTGGTTTCAGTGCAGTTTCTCCTGCACAGGCTAATATGCCCGCCTTTCCACCTTTAAGCGAAAAGGTTACAGCATCTTTTAATTCTTCCGCCTCAAGGTTCATCAAGGGTTCAACCCTCTGCAGAATTTTATACCGACCTTGCCTACGCCCTTGAATAGAGATAGATACTTGCGCGGGTAGGCCTTCTGTTTCTGGGCTGACCAACTCAATGGTCTTACCGCCTGTAAGAGTAGTTACTTCAATCTTGGAAGGGACTTCAATATCTACTTCTACATTAAGATTGACTGTGCGCGGTGCTTGAGTAGAATCTATGGGCTGAAGAGAAAAACTCAGGCGTCCTCGATACAAACCAGAAGTAGATATAAGAGAATGTTTCAGCCTGTAAACCACAGTAAAGGAATCACTGTTTCCGGCCACATCAGATGTATACAGGAAGGCGCGCGCAGAAGTTACTGCCCTTTCTGAATCTAAGCCTAATGTCCCCCTTGCATTTGAACCTCTGAGAGTATAAACAGTTAATGCTCCCTGGGCAAGCACAGTTCCTTCAGTATTGGTAAGAGGTGTTGATATACTCTGAATTACCTGATAGCGTTTTCCTATATCAGTATTTATGGTAATGGTTACTTCTTTTTCTACATCTATTGGGCTGAGCTGGTCAACTTTTCCAAACCTGAGGTCAAAACCTCCGTCATAAGGAGTAACGCTGAGCGTAAATGCTGCCTCGGCCCTGGGAATATTTGTGATAATTAGACTTACCCCTATCAATAATATAGTTAAACATCTAACCGAGGATTTAAAAAACATTTGCCTTCCTAAATACTTTTTTAATCTTTTTATAAACCTCATCTTACTATAATAGTAGGTTAATTATAACATCCAAATTGTTTCATTGTCAAGCAAATTTTCCACAAAATTCCTTACCGCCTTTAAAATTTATATCTGAATGCAATTCTCGTTCCCTTTTGTTCCGAGTCGGCTTTTTGCTTGTAAACTGTATATCTGTATTTGAAATCTAAAGATACAGCTAAGTCTCCCTGTAAAAATAACTTCTTCCCGGAAACTAAGGCATAATATCTTTTCTTGTTGTTGGATGGCCTGTTGTAATCGTAGAAATTTCCCTGCAAAGACAAAGAAGCCTTCCAGTTTTTCTTTCTCTGATAGGTAACTCTGGCCTCGGCTGTTTCCTTCCGGTAATTTTTGTTGGTCATATTGGTCATAAGAAAATATTCTACCTTTTTGTGCTGGCCAAAAAGATTAAGGACAATTCTCTTCCATTTATCGTCGAAGATTCTGTATTCCCAGGTATTTTTGACATAAAAGCCACTGTGGTCTAAGTCTTTTGCTACGTAGTCTTTTTTAAAGTATTGATATTTTAAGTCTGTCTTCAGCCCTGGGGTAATTTTGTGTATTGTCTTGGCATAATATTGCTCATATCCATAGTCGTAATCCTCGTCTTGTTCCTCTTCTTCTTTGCTATCCCTCTCTGCCCATCTTCCCCTGGCGCTGATTTTATACAAGCCGGGAAAACCAAATATATAATCAAACCCTCCTGTGATATCGTGCATTACCTTCTCTCTATTTGCCTTCTTTTGCTTGGTTGTTTCGATTTTTCCCGAAGACAAAAGCAACAATTTCTTCGCCAGGAAATATCTCTTTACCCCAATTTCACCAAAGACTTTAAATTGGTCTTTTACATTTGACTCTATATAGTCATGGCTATTCATCCCGGCACCTAAATTAATGGTATAGAGGTCTTTTTTCTTAAAAGTGAGCTGGGGAGAAACTACTATCTGGTCATATCCGCTGGTTGGAGTATTTTTATAGCGCTTCTCTTTGTATTTTAGGTTGCCGACAAACCTCAAGGAATCGTTTTCAGGCTTTCCTGGATACAAGGACCATTTGGTATTGAAAATCCTGGAGACATTGTCAAGGGAGTCTTTGGATTTATAGTCCTTATCATAGATAAATGAACCCATATCGTAACTCAGGCGCTCAGATACCTGGTGTTTTAGTTTCAGATGATGGTTTCGGTAAGCGTAATCGTTGTCTTCGCCTTCTTCTTCGTAGCCTTCATCTGAGGAGCTGGTGCCTACTTCTGTATGGCCGCTGAAGACACAATCACCTCTATCTCCCATTACAACGCTTTCTGCAATTGGTGTAGAAGTTATAACATTTCCTACTTGCGTTGCTCCTGTCTTTGTAACAAACCCGAATAGATGAAAAAATATAAGCAAGAAACAGATAAGGCCCGTTTTTATCCTTCCTACTACATTATGTCTTTTAGGGTTTCTGCTTTGGTGGGCCTCAGTAGGGCCTCTAATAGGGGGCGTTCTCTCTAATCTCTTACTAATTTTCTCATAAGCCCGGGATAGTTCCCAGAATGCCTGTTTAGGCTTAAATTCTCCAGACAGAACAGGCTCAAATAAGGCCAATTCTGACTCTGAAACTTCATTCTCATCTTTCCATTTCTCAGGAAAGAATGCATTCCAGAATAAAGCTTGCACACCCCAGTCGGTTCTTCCTGCCACATATCTTGATAGGACCTCAAGGGCACTTTTAGCAAATCTTGCCTGGCCTTCTCTGCCCAACTGTCCATAAGCAGATTCTCCAAATTCACTAATCACTATAGGCTTGTTTAATTGAAGAGCTACCTCTATGTGTCTGGTGAATCCTTCTTGCAATTCTTCAACGCTCATTATCCGCTTTACTGGACGTCCCTGTTCCCAGTTGGGATACAGACTTAGGGCAATTCCATCAAAATTAAACAAATAAGGTTTAATCAAATCTATCTGCCAGGAAGCAAATCCTCCGTGTCCTAAGAAAACAGAGTGGGTGGGGTCTTCTTCTTTATAAACAGAGGCCAATTCATTCATAAGTTTATGATATTCTCGGGCGTCTAAATTTACTGTGTCCCAGGGCCCATTTCTAGAATCTATAATCCCCTCTAAAACTCCAGCATTAGGCACATAATATTCATTTTCATTACCTAACTGCACACCTGCACAGGCTAAACCTAAATCCCTCACCCAGGAGGCAAACTCTTGAATAAGCCCTTTTAGTCTATCTAAGTTTTGAGGCGTTGGATGATTAAGTAGAAAATCGCCTTCCGGATTGGCGTATAGACCGGCAAAATGTAGAATATAGGTCTTTATGCCATAATCTCTATATAAATCTTTGATAAAATCTCTTAACTGACAAAAATCAGCGGCGTTAGGATTGTTGGGTGGCAAGTAAATCTTTATAGCATTGTGATTGTTTTCTTTTAGAAGTGGGGCGATCTTTTTAATAGGTTTAAGCACGGACATAAAATCTCTATGAAAAGCAGAAATATGGTTATCTCCTGTATATTGGACAATACCGCCTAAGTAGCAACAAGCAATGGTCTCCTCCGAAGGCGCATTTGCTAAAATAAAAGACTCTCGCCAAGGGCGTTCTTTAGAACGAGCATCTTCTTTGTGTTTGCGCTCTTCTCCTTTGTCTTTTTCTCTTTCTCTTTCTTTAATCCTCTCTGGAAGTCTAACAACCAAGCAGCGCTCTTCAGCTAAAGGTTGATTTTCCTCTGGAAGCCTAGCCACCTCAGTCTTTAATTCCTCAGGTACATTGTGTATACTTGTATAATGACTGCCTGGGTCAAGGGCAATTGCCTGCTTAAAAAATTCTACCGCCTGAGCTTCTTCTTTCAAATAATAAGAGCAAAGGCCAAGATTAAAATAAATAACCGGTAATTTATAGATATCAGCAATAAGAGAGGATTTTTCAATTTCTTGCAAGATACTCCCATAAACAAACTTTGCCTTCTTAAAATTTTCTTCTGCTTGTTCTAAATTACTTAAGTGATGGAAAGACTGTCCCATATTAAAGTAAGCCTCAGACAAAATGACAGAGTTGGAGTCGAGTTTGATAAGTTCTTGGTAGTGTTTTATGCATTGCTCATATTTTCCATATTGGAAATACCAATATGCTGAATTGGCATGAATAAGCAATATTACTCCATATTTTGGATGAAGATAAAAGCTCCTATAATTATAGAGCTTCTCATATAATTCCTCATTTAGCTTGGGGATATCCTCTTTTTCCTTAAGAACAAAAACATTGGGCCTTACCTCTTGATAATATTTGAACTCAACATTCTCAATAAAATCCTCTCTTAGCCCCCTTCCTAAGTCTAAGAATATCCAGGAATGGGAATAGGGGTCGAGAACAACAAATGCATGCTGCGGGATAGAAATCCCAAAACTTTCAAAGCCAAAAGATGTTAATAAAAGATAGAGAAAATGCCCTGTAGGCGCGCAGCTTAGAAGACCCTGGATTACCTTAATTGCTCTTCGGGCTTCGCCAGGGCTAACTTTGGCTGCCTTCTCGATTACTGAGAATATATCTTCGGCATCGTTGCTATCGAAACAGGTATAAAATAGCTTAAATAAACGCTGAAAATCAGCTCTATATGCCTGAAGGATATCACTTAAACTCATTTCTTCCTTCGAATATCTATGTTTTATTCTTAGGTTCTTGAAAAATTCAGTTACTGCTTCTGCATCATCAGGATTAAGAGAAGCCAAACCTTTTTTAAACTCTGAAATCTCCAATTCCTTAGAGAGCTTCTTAAATAATATATTAATTTCCTTTAATATAATCTTCGACTTATCTTCAGGATAACCTGAGGAGATTAATACTTCATAAAGGGACCTTTTCTTAGGCTTATTTAAATTAACTACTTCCTTTATTCTTCCATATGCTAATTCTTTTGTTTTAAAAGCTGGCGACGCAAGCTCACCAATAGGCGACACAGTATAAGCAGAAGCCAAAGTTGTATTCAAAATGGC
>JADHWR010000005.1 GCA_016783355.1 Candidatus Omnitrophota bacterium
ATGCTCAGGAAATGGGAAAGAAAATCAACCAAATCCACATCAGCACCAAGGGCGTTGACTTCCTCAATCTGAAGGCAACTGACTTTGATTCAATCGGCACAATCCTCTATGACAAGGAGGGCAATGCCAATCCTGAAAAGACATACGACTTCTTAAAGACAGTAGTTATTTATCGCGACTTATTGATTGATGCTCAGGAAATGGGAAAGAAAATCAACCAAATCCACATCAGCACCAAGGGCGTTGACTTCTTCAATCTGAAGGCAACTGACTTTGATTCAATCGGCACAATCCTCTATCCTGAAGAGGGTGAGGCCAATCCTGAAAAGACATATCAGTTCTTTGAGGCAATAGTAATATTTATAAATGAAAGGGGTGGCAGTGCATATATTAACCAGAAAGCAGCTGAATTGGAAGCTCAAGGTATGGATTTAGATAATTTAAGAGCAGAAGATTTACGAAAGATTGAGTCAATTATTTTCAGTGCTGAATATTATGTCGCGCTTGGATGGGAAGGATTAGGAGCAAGAAATTATAAAGAAACAGTCCAATGGTTAGAATCCATGTTTACCAATTTCCCTGACTGGGTAGAATTGGCAAGAGAGCAACAGCAAAAGGCAGAAGCTCTCGGTAGATATCCTATTGCCTTAAGCGAACAGGATCTTAATGACATCTATGAACAGTATTGGGCACTATACCATTTAGGAACTGCTAAGTATATTCTTGTTGCTTCTTATGTGGAACTTTACAGGCAGAATCCTAAGCTTGAATACAGAGAAAAGGCTCTTGAGCATGCCAAGGACATTGTTACCAACTACGCCTATGCTCAGGCTTGGGATACAAAAGGCTGGTTCTGGCCGATAATCGATGGCTTGGAAGATAACTATCCTGAATTATATAATGAAGCAGTAATGCAAAGCGGAATAGCCAAGCAGTTAAGTCTCTCGGAGCTCCTTAAGAGAGGTAGAGATAGCAAGACATCTCGTAACTATGTTCTTGCTGTTTATTACTATGAGAATGCATTAGAACGGGCCAAGCAGGAGAACAAAACCTCCTTAATCAAGACAATCAAGGAAGATTTCTCCTGCTGTAAAGCAATGGAATTATACGAACAGGCAAGGGAGACAATCTCAGACCAAGAAGCAGTTAATCTACTTAAAGATGCCCTAAAGGTATTAGAAGGCGCTCCTGAAGAACCAGCTTTCAAGAGATTAAAGAAAAACATTGACAGAGAGCTTAATCAGCGTCGAAAGAGATTAAAGATAAGAAAAGAAAATCCTGATATTTTTGACTCCATTGATCAAGCAGATGAACTAATCCAACAGAACAAGTACAATCAAGGGCCAAAAATCAAGAGAAATCGCGACCAATCCAGCATTAAATCTTGGTTTAAGGGATTATTTACTGTCCAGTCTGCGTGGGCAGAGCCGGTTGAGCAAAAGCCTATTTCAAGATTACCTCAAGAGGATACAATGGCTCAAGCAAGAGTTCAAACAAGAATTTTGGGAAATCCCGGAGCATCATTTAGCATAGAGCAAGCCGAAATAGCGGGTAATGTTAATATTGTTCAGAAAAAGATTGAGTCTAAAATGCAAAAAGGTGAACTCCACAATAAGTCTCCACCTGAAGCAAATGTCGAAACCGAGTCTTCTCCAGAAACTAACCCTGAGATGGTGGAAATAAATAATAAGATTGGGCAAGAGGTAAAAGAGCTAAGATATAGCGAAGAGGTAGCCAGGGACTTTGTTGAAATGATTAATCAGTGGAAAGATGGAGAAGGAAGACAGGCGCTAACTTCCTGGAAGGCAGAACTTGCAGAAGCAAGAGAAGATTATCGAAATGGCAAAATAAGCTGCTCAAGGTTAGCGCAAATAGAAGAAGGCATAATCCGCCAGATGGCTGAGGTAATCAGCAGGGAAATTGAGAGAAATAATTATTGCCTATTCGTCGCAGATTTAGACAGGCTTATGAAAATCAAGGGAACCAATTGCACGGGATATACACAGGTTTTATATATTTTAGGAAAGACATTAGGGCTTTCTGCTAATCCTTTGGCTATTTATTGGGAGGATGGTACGCCACGCACAGAACTCGCCCACTTTAATTGCTTATTTACTCTTTCTAATGGAAAGAGCGTGTTAGTAGATTTGATGATGTCTCCGATTGTTATTAAGGCATTCGAATGGGAGAAGGAATTTAAGCAAGTAGGAGAATTTTATTTACCACGAGATACCACTTCTATACCAGAGTTTAAACGATATAGAAAATTAGAGGTTGGAGATAAACATAGTTTACTTCTTGGAATATTTGGCAATCGTAGTATGTCTTATGTGTTCTTTGAGTCTGTGATTATCGAAGCTGTCGATAAGGATATTAAAGCCCGTATCCAAGAAGATGAAAAGATACTTCGCCATTCCATGAAGTTCTCAGTAGATTCCTTTAAAAAGGGTGAGAAACCAGAAGGAAAGTGGTTTACCTATTATGTCCGCACGAACAAAAGGGAATTCGTTTATCAGGTTAGATTCATTGGTTCTTTTGATTTCCTCCAAACCTCTATTAGTTACAAAAATATTCAAGTGAAGTTACTGAAGATAATTCCGATTCCTCAACCCAAGCCTAGCAAAACTCAACCTCAATCTAATAGAATTAAAGAAGTAGATAAAAAGAAGACTAATGACGGAGGCGTTTTAGGTGATGCCGTTTTGCAAGAAACCATATTCCGCTGCCAAGAGCAATCATCAATATTAAAAGAGAAATCATTGCTGCAAAAGGCATCTCATTCGGAGATTAATGGTGGGCATGCTTCAAGCGATAGCGGTCAAGGAGAAACCAACCCAAGAATATCCCGGCAATCACAAAAATTCCTATTACAAAAACCATATTATTCATTACCTCCTTCTGGCGGTCGAATAATTACCCCAATTGCAAGAATTATTACTGCTCCAACAAAAATACTTAATTTAGTCCATAAGGGTAGATGCAATATTTCAGATGTACCCAGCGCAGCAATTAATAACAAGAATAAATGCGAGAAAGTTCCCGATAGATATTTTCTTCTTTCTGCATTCCAAAAAAGTTCCTCATCCACAACTAAACCTATACCACAGAGCGAGTCTGATGTCAAGGATATTTCAGTAGCAGAAGGAAAAGTTGTTCTTCCAAGAGATATCGAGCTTGTTGAGCAGAAGATTGGAGTGCAAAAAATAAGGGGTCCGCTTGAATCTTGGTTAGAACTCACCGCTACCTCTACCGAAGAAGCCCTGCGCGACCATAGGAGAGCTATTGCTTACTATGAAGGGTGGATAGAACCCCCTTCAGATATTAGTATACTCCATCAATTCAAAATCTGCGATATTTTAGCCAGACTCTATATAGAGGTTGATAGATACCAAGGAACTACCGAAGGTTATGAGGAATTTTTAAGAGATGTTGTACCAGAAAACATAAAGAACTATTATATTGATCATAAAGAGGAGATTGGAAACCAGCCCCTCTCAGAATTTATAGATATTTCAGAGTTTATAGAGGAGAAAAAGCAAAAAAGGGAAGAAAGCCGAATCCAGCTCAAGGACATCTATTCAAAAATAAAGCAATGGATTATTGACAATTACCCATGGAGAAAGCAACGGCTATTGGAAAGAACTTTTAAATTGCCCGAACTTACAGAATCAGTTATGGAAAGGACTGAAGAGAAGAGGCTAAGGGAAATCAAGCCTACACCACCTGTGGATAGAAAGGAAATGTCAGGTGCATATTCTGCACGCGAAGTTCGGGAAGGACACTTTGGTATTGCTCGGCCAGGAGATGGAAGAACTCCCTATCTTCAAACATCGGATTTAACTTACTGTGTCGCTCTTACTCTCTATGACCCCAGCACAAAAACAGGATTGCTTGCCCATTTTAGTACGTGTTCTAATGTACCTAAATCGTTCGATAAAATCTTAGCTATGTTTAAGCGGGTAGGGGCTGATATTAATCGTCTTGAAGCAAGGGTTGTTGGAGGTCAAACAGGATTATCTGAAAAGTCTATGTCCTATATTCTTATACTTAATATTGTAGATAAATTAAAAGAAAACAATATCCCGATTAAAGAAAGAGATATTTTAGGCAATAGTTCCAGAGCCATAATGATGGATATTAATACTGGAGAAGTATATAACTATAGAGAAGCGATATTCAAAACTTCCCTATTAAAAGAGAAATCATTGCTGCAAAAGGCATTTCAATCGGAGATTAATGGTGGGCATGCTTCAGGCGATAGCGCTCAATACCAAACCAGATCAAAACTAGGAAAACAATACTTAATACCGTTATTAAAACAAACATCTCAATCACCACCTTTATTCGAAAAGAAAATGCCTGCTGCAAAACAGGATATAGTTGAGAAGACAAACGTTATTTTAAGCCAGAATGAAAGTTCTACAAAAAGAGTTCCTATTAATGCTGCTCCTACAAGGAGTTGGAAGAGGTTAAGAAATGTTCTTCCTAATGCTTCTCTACGTTTTTCTGACCAAAAAAGTTCCTCATCCACAACAAAATTTATACCACAGAGCGACTCTCGTGTCAAGGATATTCCAGTAACAGAAAGAAGGGTTATTCTTCCAAGGGGTATCGAACTTGTTGAGCAGAAGGTTAGAGTGCAAAAAATAAGGGGTCCGCCTGAATCTTGGTTAGATTTTCTTGTTCCCAATCTATGGGCGCAAGACGAGAATTTAGAACTCACCGCTACTTCTACTAAAGAGCTCTCCTCAGTAATCCTTTATCCCGCCAAAGAGAATCAAATTCGTTTAGGAACATTTAATATTGAAAAATTCGGCAAAGATAACCCCTGGCAGCTTGAAAATGCGATTCGTATTCTAAAGAACTATGACCTTGTGGCAATACAAGAGGTGATGAATTATGGTGTACCTAAAGGCCATCGTATTGGAAACAAAGGCATTGAGAAACTGAAAAAGCTTGTTCAATATTTAGGTGATGATTGGGGCTATGTTATTAGCCCTGAGCCTAAGGGAACGGAAAAAGCAGAAAGAAGTAAGGCCTACAGCAGTTTTGAATATTATGCCTTTATCTATCGAAAATCAAAACTCACCCTGATTGAGAATTCTGATTATTTATGGGAAGAGACAGAGGAAACACAGTTTGACAGGACACCATTTATTGCCTCTTTCAAGGCAAAGAAAGGCAATCTTGATTTTACCTTGATTAGTCTCCATGCTGCTTCTCCCAGTGCAAAATGGCGTAGAGATGAAATTCGGTGCTTGGTTACTGTTTATGGACAGACTCAAGATAAACACCCCAGCCAGAAAGATGTAATCTTTGTAGGCGATTTTAATACACCGGCAGATAAAAAAGAATTTGATAATCTAAAGACTATCCCCACAATGACAAGCATCTTGACGAGTCGAGATAAAACAACAATTAATAAGATGACGGGCAAGTTCGCCAATCAATACGACACAATGTGGTATCAGGAAAAATATACAGGCGAAGATATTGTTCCCGGAAGCGGCCAGGTTCATCCTGTGTGGAAGGAGAATTTACTCTATCCCAGTAATATACTTGTGCCGGAGAAAGTTAAAGGCCCTGATATTGGCAGGTGGTTTTATTCAAGGTATGGCTCTGACCATTTACCGATTACAGCAGTTTTATATACTGATCGGGACACAGATAATTTTAGGGACAGTCCCTTTAATCTTCAGGGACAGTCTCCTGCTCGGGGAGGAGTCCCTTCAGAGCAAGAACAGTCTCCTTCTAAGCCAGCAGGGATCTTGGAGTTTTTAAAGAAAATCTTCAACAGCATTTTCGGCATCCGAGATGCAGAGGCAGCACAGGAGACCAGGGACGAACTTTCCTTCCAGAGAGCACTGTTAGAAGTTTGTAAGAAACACGCAAACCAAGGCGTTGAGCTTGCGGCAAAGGAAATCCCGGCTATTGAGGCGAGAATCAAGGAATTAGAACAAGGCAGGGGTTCCTCAACCAAGCAGGTCATAGAAGAGGAGGTTGCTGAGGTCAAAATCCGCGGCCTTGCAGTTGACGAAAGACTCAGCCTTAAAGATATTCCTTTGCTTGAAGAATTAGGGGTAAATACAATCCGCACTTACCTTCCAGTTACAGATAAGTCACTCTTAGATGCGCTTGCTAACGCCGGAATAAAGGCAATTATCGGTATTCCTTATAACACCTATGCCTATGATGATATTATGGGTAAATTCTATCTTGGTCCACGGATAAATATTAAGGATAAAAGTTACCTAAAATATATTGAGAAGTTCAAGGAGCATCCTGCAATCTTAATGTGGGAACCTGGCAATGAGTACAATGCGCATCCTGAGTGGTTCGCAAGGGAGAAGAGGCGCGATGAAAAGGCATGGGAGGTTTGGCCACGGATTTTAGAAAAGAGTGCAGCATCCATCAAAAAGATAGATTCAAAGCATTTAGTCTCTACTGCTTGTGCCAATATACCAAGAAAGGAATATATTGAGAGCTGCCCTTCGGTAGATGTGTGGGGATTGAATGTCTATTATAGAGATAGCCTTAAAGGCGTATTTGAGATTTGGTCAGACCTTTGCCAGCAGTTAGGAAGAGACATCCCAATGTATATTTCAGAGTCAGGCGCAGACTCCTATGATAGCCGTCCGAATAAAAACAGGGAGGATGAAGAAATACAGGCAAAGACAAATTTAAAACTCTGGCAGGATGTAGTTAAAAATAGGGATACCTGTTTAGGTATTACCTTTATGAGTTTTAAAGATAACCCCAGAAAGAAAGGAAGCGCACAAAATGGCGAAGGCTTCCGTATGCGTGTTGCCCCGGATAATTTTGCCAATGAGAAATATTGGGGGTTTGTAAAGAGGGACGGCAGACCAAAGCAAGTTTACCTTGCTATGCAAAAACAATGGGCAAAGACCACGAAGCGCAAAGAACCAAAGCCAGTAGAAGCTCCTATAACAGCAAAAGAGGAAGAGGAGGAGATTCTTAGAAAACCAGAAAAAGAAATTAAGCCAGAAGTAACCAAGGTAGGCAAGAAGACTGATACAGAGTTGTTAAAAGAAAAGATAGAGGACTCTCAGAAGCAATTAAGCAGGCTTCTCTGGAGAGAGGTCCTTCCTGTAAGTCATCCTTCTGCGGCAAATTTAGAAGATGTAATGTTCGTTTATGACGCAGGGGTTTATTTAATTGCGCGTGTAACCGAAGGCAACTTCCAAGAGGCAAAGAGGGTTATTGGTATCCTTAATGACATCTGGCAGGAAGATGGGGAGAACTTCGAGGGATTTTATAACGCCTATGGAACTCTTTCTCAGTTGCCTATTTTAAAACAGGCAGACGCGGGTCCTAATGCCTGGTTGTTGCTGGGAATTACACAATATATTTATGCAACCGGAGATACTGAATACCTGCCATTAGCAGGAGCAATTGCTGATTACCTCCTGTCTTTACAGGATAATGACTCTTCCCACAAGAATACTTATGGAGCATTAAGAATAAATCCAGAAGCAAAATATTTCTCAACAGAGAACAATATCTCTGCTTATGCGGCACTGCGCAATTTCTCTGATGTCGCTGCTTCGTATAATTTACCCCAGTCAGATAAATACAAGACTGCTTATGGGAAGATTGAGAAATGGCTTGAGAAGACAAAGTATCCGCTGCAAAAAAAGACCACTAGCCTTGTTAATTTACACATCGGAGCATTTTCTGTTTTAAAACTTGGCCCAGAGACAAAAGTCTTGGGGATAACCCTCTTTAAGCCCAAACCTTCTTATTACTTCTATGCGGGCTATGATCAAGAAAAAGGAAAATGGAATGATATGTTTGCTTCTGATGTTGGCCTCTGGATGATTAAGGCTTTTGAGCCAAAGAAACTAAAAGAGCTATTTAAGCTTTCAACAAAAGAGATTAATCAGGTAATCGAAGAGCATTGCCAGGTAACTGTGGATTACGAGCATCCAGAGGAAGGCAAGATTCAAGCCACCTTGCTTGATTATACAGATAAAGAAGGACGCCTGCGCACAGGAAGAGGGGAATTAGGCTCTGTTGAGTGGACTTTATTTAGCCAAAATCCTTCCTATGTAAGTGAAATTAAGAAACTGATGGATAAAGATGGGTTCCTTCCTTATGCAACAGAGGGGTCCCAGCCCACAGGTTTTGGCTGGAATACACCAGGGAAGAAATCACTTATCTCTCGCCTCTGGTATGATTTAGCCATCAACGGAGAGAATCCATTTACCTTAAAGAAGGAGGCAAAGGAATTCAAATTAGATTATGAGCATTATAAGAAATATCGTTATCAGTATCAGCCTGATGAACAGGTGAAAAGAGCAATTGAGGGTATAATCGATGCAAAGAGATTTTATAATAAATTAATAAAAGACTTAAAAGATGCGGAAGACCCGCGCACAACATTGGAACTTCTAACCTTGCCTTTGAACCTCTATCATTATTCTGGCTCGCCAATTTCAGCTAATATTTTCTCCGGAGACTTTAGCCTTGGCTTTGGCTTGGGTGGGCTATTTGGCAATGCCGCAGAGACAGGATTGATTATTCAGGATTTAGTTAATGGCGGAGTAGTATTTCCACCCTTAGCAATATACACACTCGTAGATAAGGCCTTAGAAATAATCAATGAACCATTGTTAATGCAAAAGATTAAGGAAGAAGGGGCAATTATCGAACTCTCGCAGCCCAAGGCAAATTTACTTGAGATTTCTATACTTTCTGAAGATAGGCCACTCGGGTTATCTTTACTTAAGAAGATAAAGATAGGTATGGATGTAAATAAGGTTGAGATAAACGGTAAGTCTCATTCCTTAGTTGATTTAAAACAGCCCCTAGAGGACCTCTTTAGAAAATCCTATCCCGCAATACTGATTCTCTCAGAACAGATGAAAACTGCTGATTTTGAAGCAAGATTCGACCCCCGGCTAAATTGTTCATATTTTCGGGTTTGCTCTGGAGAGTATCAATACATTGTCAGATTTAACTGGGAAGAGAATAATTCTGAGATTATTGCCAAACAGAGGATGTTTAATGAAAAAACAAGGAAATATCTCCAGGAATTAGGCTGGTGGCCACGGGGCTATGACCCGGAAAGTGTGAAGCCCAAGATATTTGCTATTGAAAATACAATTAGCGCAGTCCAGAAAGTGCCTTTGGTTTTTGAGGGCCAGATTTTAAAGATGGGTATTTACAAAGACCCAATTAAAGGCAAGGTTTCACTGATCGATTCTTTAAAAGATACACGCTTTGCTGTTCCTGTTCCAACAGACATACCTTATTATCCAATTTACTTTGAACCAGAAACAGGCAAGATTATTGTGCCCTCGCTTAAAAATACCTTAATCTATGTTACCTTTAAGAGCGGCCATCCCTTAGAATTTGAAGGAGTATCTATTCCCGCTGCCTTTGCGAGGATAACTTCTGATATCGGAGCTTACTATTTTTACTCTTTAGATGATTTAGCAAAACTGCCCATTGAGGAACTAAAAAAGGATTTCAAGATAAATTATGGCAAGGAACTTGAGAAAGGAAAATACGAACACGAGATTAGTTTAACCAAAGGAACCTGGGTTACCTGGCAGGCACCCTTTGCTCGCCAGGTAGAAATAGTTAAAGATGGCGAAGTTACTAAGAAACTTATCCCTGCGGTGGTTGAATTTTCTCCTGATCAGAATATCAAGAATTGCATCTTATCTTTAAAGGATGAAGGGGAAAATAAGATTTATAAATCTGAGCAGCCTTGGGGTTTTCGTCAAGAGACCCTAACCTACGAACAGAACGAAGAGTTCTGGAGCAAGTGGCAAGAAGATTATAATGAAAAGGATTGGCCTTTTATGAAGGAGCTCGATGAGAAGCTTAAAGAGGCATTTATTATACCACAAGTTGAGATTGAAGAGATAAAGAAGGCCCGGCCAGAAGGAAAGTCTCTTGGTTTTGAACCAGCCAAGGTAAAGATAAGGTTGGGTTGGCCAGCTACTGCAGACAAAAACTTAAAAGATGCAGGATTATTACATAAGAGCTTTACCGTATCATTTGGCGAAATTGCCGGCATTAATTTAAAGAGAGCAACTGTTGTCAGAGATGAAGAAGGATATATTAAACCTTTGGCCTTGGAGGAAAAAGAAAAAGAGAAAATAGAAGGGTTTTTGTCAGATTGGCTATTACGTATGAAGGCATTAAGTTCTGTTGAGGGAGATGTTGAGCCAAGCAAAGAGTTATTCAAAGAGTGGGCTTTCTATCCTGATTTAGGCTGGAGACAGGTTCTTGCCTGGAGCCAGAAAAAAGAGGATGTAGAAAAAAGATTATCCGGGTTATATAACTGGGGGATTACCAGTGAGCCGGGCGCAAAGACATTCAATACTTTAACCGAAGAAGAACACAATAATCTGCCTCGACTTTGTGATTTAAGTCTTGAGCAGCGCAAGGCATTTGATATTGAGAAAGAGATTACTCCTTCCGGCACACTTTATCGCCATAAGGCAAACAAATTTTCTATTCCTCGTAATTATTGGACAGATAATAAAGGCGAAGTCCACATTATTGATAAAGCTGACCAAATGCTTATTTTAGCATCTCCGAAGAACTTAGCCGAAGGACGATTTGTTGTTGTTACTGATTTAGGCAAAAAGGCGCTGGAGAAGAGAAAGACCCATTATTATGTGCTTTTAGTTGACAGCAGCGGTTATTATATCAAGCCCGAGGAGTTAACCACCAATTATTCTAAATACTACAAGTTATACAAAGACAGCGCAAGGATAATGCGCTTTGCCGTAGATGAGCAGAAACCACTCCGTTTTTATCTTAAACAACAAATAAGGAATTCTGAAGTAGAAGAGGTAATCAGTAATGAATTCTCTAATATTTATAGTCTTAATTCTGACGGCACGCCCGGAGAAAAAATTGCCCAAACAAAATTCATTACCCAAATAACTCTGCCCGGTGACCAAATTGCCAATATATTCAAGCGCACCGGTAAAGGAGCGAGAGTATATGGAGTGAAGCCGCAGACCGGAGAGGAGATTGTCCAATTCTATAGACGCCCTCAAATTATAAACAATGCAAGGATAGAAGGTCGTGTAGTTATTGGAACCAAGGAAGTAGAAGAAAAACCAATCTACTACTACGATAAAGATTATCAAATTTTAAGTTCTAAATTAGAGGCTCTAAATTCTGATAATGCCTCTGCTCTTATTGGCTGGGAAGTTACTACTGACGACAAAATCCAAGAAACAAACACGCAACAGTCTTACAAATGGATAATTATTGAGGAACTCGATTCTGACAGAAAGCCTGTCATTACTCGAGCAATTGATGAGGATGGCACAGAACGAGCAACAATATCTAAGCTCCCTGAGGGCGGATCTTCTATTGATATCATTGATTATGAAAATGGTGAAGTTATCAGAATAACTACTTATAGAAGCGCTAAGGACCAAGACACATATAACTTAATCGAAAGATTATCAACATTTACAGTATTTAAAGGCGATGAACTGCAGGCTGCCTTAAAGAATTTCAATACAACAAAAACTTCAATGCCAGATTTAAAGCTATATGGATTTGATGGTGCCCACCAGAACATTTTAGATGAATTAGGGAAAGAATCAGGAGACTTAGAGATTTATGCTGGAAGACTTCATAAAGAAAATGGAGGTGATTTCATAGTTTATAGAATAAAAGACGATTATTTAGCCAGAATTATTGTCCAGAAAAATCCTGACGAAACCTGGCAATTGAATTTAAACTGGGATAAAAAAGGCCAGCCTACCAAATCAATAATCTTGTGGAATAACAAGGTCATTGCTTCTTTAAATACTGAGGGAACTATCGAAGCTAAGGATATTCCATTGATTAACCAATTGGCCAAAGCTTACCAAAAGGAAAAAGATAAGACATTATGGTCTGATACCAGAAAAATTAAAGTAGAAAAAGATACTTTATTATCTCATATCCGTCTTCATATATATAGAGTAAGAGGAACCGCCGATAACCCCAGCTTTACAGCAGAGGGCGGTAAATATGTTGACCTTTACTTATTGCCTAATGATCCTTCAGGAAGAGCTTTGTTTACTTATCTTACTATAGCTCATCCTAAAACCGGAAAGCCTGTAGAGAGTATTGTAGTAAATGAATGGTGGCGCACAGATACCAAAGCGCCATTTGGTATTTTGCCAGGAAGCTTTAGTGCGATAGAAAATAACGGATGCGGTGAGTGCAAGGAGTTCGACAAAAAAGTAACTGTTAATGGAGCAGAAGGATATAGATATAAAGGAACAATTGGATACAAATATACAATTGCTAATTCCATAACCAAGAGAAGCGAAGTCTTCACTATTGAAACTGGTCAATTGATTAAGAGAGAACACGATAGAGTGATGGCAAGGTTGGTTAATGTCTATCCTTTAATTCATAACACCGAAGCTACCTATTATGATTTATCTGTGCCTTTTGAAAAACCAGTCGAGTCTTTAGATGAAAAAGGGCAGGTAGTTAAAGAGTGGCTTGGCATAAAGTACGAACCCAACGGCGATGTTGTTCATACGCTCAAGGAAAACAGGCCTCTGGCTTCAGGCATCTGGGTGACTGCTGAATATAAATATAATAAGTACGGAGGATTTATTGATAAGACAGAAAAAGTTATTCAAGATTTCATTCAAGAAGCAAGGGATAATGGAATCCTCTATGTCCTGTTTGGGATTCTCGCTGTAATTACTTCTATTATAATTATTATTAGAAAGCTTGGAGGAAGATCATTAAGGAAATCGGTCTCATCTCGCCCCCTGAGTGCTGGTGTTCCTTTACCAGGTTCTGCCAAAGGAAAAGAAGATAATTATTACCAGAGGAGAAAAGCACAAATAGACCAAAGGAGAGATAGTATTAAACTAAAGCTTGCTTTACTTGGTTTAAGAGCAGAGGATTACTCGGCGCTCATAGATAGGCTTGCCCCAAGATTAGCTGATAAAACCAATGACTCTCCAGAAGAAGTCTTTCCGGAAGATACCAAGGCCTTTGAAGAATGGTGCGATAGATTGGGTCAGAGTGGTAGGCAAGGCACACACCATCAATATGATCTCTTAGGAGACTCATTATTAGCCACAGTTTTGATGGATGTGATTTATGATATTAGTCTGGAGTTTAAAGCTCAAGCTCCCAGCCTGCGTTATTATCTCTTTGATAGAGCACTCTATAAATATAAAGAAAAGGACCTTAAGCAAATAATCCCTGACTTAAAAGAATTTATAAAAGCATTAAGAGAACTCTTAATGCCTGGTTATGGTTTAATAGGTAACAAGTTAAACCAAGCCACGGTTCAAGATATATTATCCTTCGATGATGTAAGAGACATCTTTAATGGATATAAAGATGCCAAAGATATCAGTGAACAGCAAGGCAAAGAAAGATTCCATCAATTTATTGCGTTAGTTGAAAACCGGGTGCATACACTGGCCAGGAAAGCTTTAGGTATTTTCAAAGAACTTGTTGCCGAAGAGAAGAAGAAGGATAGTCAGGGCAAAGATAAAATCACCGCCCTAAGGACACAGTTAATTAATGAGTTAAAAAAGGAAAGAAAAGTTGTAAAACAGGAAAAGAAAGCCCTAAGAAAGCAAAGGAAGATTCAACCAGAAGAACTACTTGCATTTAAGCCATTTCCCGATAAACTCGGGGCCTTTTGGTATTTCTGGAATATCCGCGCTGTCTGGATACCATTAGCTATTTCTGGAATCGGAGTAATTGCCTCTGGAATTGTTCGTATTTGCGGCTTAGCCAGCGGCTGGAGCTGGGCGATTTTAGGTTTCTTTGCCCTTCTTAGTTTGGCCAATATGGGATTTGGCCGGCTGAATAAACTGAAGGCCAACGATGTGGAAAGGAAATTTGGCCGGGAAGCGGGACAAGTGGCTAGAACTCAGATAAGAAAAACTTGGCTTCTCTTTAGCCTTGCCGTTGCCTCCTGGGATCTTTTAAATTACACAGTCTTTTTATGGACGGCTAAAGTTTTTCTTAATATTGTTGATATTGGTCCGTTGGCTGCGGTATTACTGGGTGTGCCGACTGCAATTTTAGGCATACTCTTTATGGTCTTAAGCGTGTGGCCGATAATGTATACCTTAATGAGTCACTTTGGTTATTATCAAGGAAAAGCCGAAGGCATTGGTCAAGTAAGAAAAGCTGAAGATATAAGGTCTAAGTTTGAAGATGCAAAGAGCGCTTTTGCCCAACTCTATATTCCTAATGCTCCTGGTGCTATGCTTGCTGAAACAGCCTGGAATTTAGTCTGGTCAACATTTATTGATGAGTTGCTAAGAGAATTTAAACTTGGCCAAAACTTAGCCCAGGCCTTAAAGGCCGGAGATTTAAGTAAGCTTCCAGATAATCCGGAGGCTTTTGACCGGATAAAGCTGTTTATTAATAGTTGGCTTATGGATATGCCGCGAGTCCAGAGATGGAAGAACATACCTTCGTTAACCGCAATGATAACTGCTTTTGCCGAACAGGTTACTTGGACTTTTAATGAACTCAACAATACAGATCCTAACGGTGAAGTAGTTAGATTAAATCATTTAATCAGTGTTTATGCCGACGAATGGGATAGATTCTTAAATAATCTTAAAAATAGATATGGTCAAGATGCAGTAAATGAATTACGTCAACATACAGAAGTAGTAAGAAGGGGTGAGACTTTCCGGAGATTGCCACCTAAGCTTATTAGAGAAGATGTGCAAAGGGAAATTGTTACCTGGGCTAACTGGAAATTGGTGGCAGTAGAAAGAACTATCCGTGATGTAGTTAAAGTAAGAGAGGCATTTAAGGTATTTGCCAAGATTTGTTTCCCCAATCTTGGTGAAGATGAACTCTATGCATTGGTTGATCAGAAAATTCAAATCTTGCTTTGTTATGAAGCATTCGCTTTAATCGATAAAAATCCAGATGGTACCTATAAGGGACCAAAAGTGCAAGGTAAAACACTGCAAGATAAATTTACCCAGCGGGCTGAGTTGAAAAGATTAATGACAGAATACCCATTCTTAGAGGTTTGGTGGGATAGTAATGATGCTCAGGATAAATTAGATCCTGATTTGAATGATAAAGAAAGAGTTGCAGGATTGCGCAGATTTGATAAAAATGGCTTTACCGCCTTTGACACTAGTGCACCTGCCGGTAAGCCCATAAAAGGTGGTAAGACTATCGGTCAAAATGCAGTTGCCCCATTTATTCGGGGTGAAAAAGTTCTTTTCTTCGATGCTAATGCTGCGGTAAGGATTGAAGATGCGATGAAGCTGGTGAATGGCTTGGCCGAGTTTAATAAAGACCGTTTACTTAAACTTATTCTCTTTGGTGAATATATCTGTATCAGTCCGAAATACTCCTGGATTACTGAAGGCATAAATTTTGCCGAGGAGACGTGGGTAACAGTTACCCAGAGAGCACTGAATATGTTTGGTGCCTGCGGCTACTATGGCCACAGTGCTATTATGGACACAGAGACTTTGCGTGTGTGCGCTGGCATGATGCATGATTTTGTTTCTGAAGATTTGATGCTGGCAGTAATGGCCTGGCTTAAAGGTTATCATACTACACATAAAGAATATTTGCTTTTGGGCAAAGGCAGAGAGACTGGTTTTCATTCTGCAACTACACCAATGGGTAAATGGTCCCAGGGTTCTGGCGAGATGATTCTTGGGCGCTGGATAAAGAGGTCTTTAGATTCTAACCAGTTACATATCGGACAAAAGATGATGTTAGTCTTCGGGCTTTCCCACTATACCAAGAAGCCCTTTATTCTTTTGGCTAATTTCTTCTACCTGGGTTGGGTTGTCTTCTTAGGTGTCAGTGGATTCATCGGGTTTGCCTGGCCAATTCTCTTTGGTATCTTAGGCCTTTTCTTAAATCAGGCCATTAATACCCAAGGTTTTGTCTTTTTGACCGAACGCTATGGGTTCTTTAAAGCATTGAAAAAGTTTTTGGGTATGTTCCCCAAACTCTATTGTTTATTTACTGCTTTAATTCCCACTTATGCGATTGACCTAATAAACAAGGGATTCAAGAATGCCGCCTCCTTCCCCATTAGTCCCAAGGGTTGGAATTTAGGGCATCTTAAGTTCGAAGAGAACATTTGGGATAAAGGAGGGAAACTAGGTCTTAAGGGAAGTAACTTGCCATTAATTTTACAAGGCATATTTACCCTGGCCTCAGTTGGTGCATTCGTAGTGAGTACTGTTTTATTCATCTCATGGTTACAGGTTGCGAGCATGGTTCTTTTACTTGTATCTCCGGCTTTATTCTTTATTCCGGGTATAGGAGGGAAAATTTTGGGTGACGATTTCTGGAAATTATCAGGCATCAAAGTCCAATTGCTTCTGGCTATACCAATGATGGCCTGGGTGCTTTTGGCTGTGCATTTCTGGGGTGGAGCTACTTCGGTATTAGTCTTGGGCGCCACTGTTATTTTCAGTGCCTTGGCTAAGAGAAGCTTTAGTAAGACTACTGTATCAGGCATAACATTAGGCGTGGCATTTACAGTGTTGGCCATTAGTTCTTTAGCAGGTGGTGTCGGGTTTATTCTGCTCCATCCTTATACTTTGTATCTTAACCTGGCCTGGCTTCTTATTGTCTCCCTTATAGCTGGATGGGGTATTTCTTCATTCAAAGGTAAATATGGAGCAGCACTCGGATTTTTGGTTTCGGCTACTGTTGTTCTGGTAACTGCTGCTTGGTGGTTTAACCCCATCTTTATGCTTTTTGGTTTCTCCGTATTTTTCTTAGGTATGCCATTTACTTGGTTCTTCGTACCGTTACTCGCACATACTCGGGGTTGGAAGACTTTCAAAGAAGTGTTTATTTCTGCTGATAAATTGATAACAAGCTTAAATAAGGCAAATGGTAATTTATCTAAAGCGCAAAGTGATAATGATAGAGAAAAAAATAATAAATATGAAGGCCAAGTTACTAAATGCTCTGTTCGATTATTTAATTATCTAATTAAAGAATATAGATATTACCAACAGAAAACACCTAATTTATGTCAAGAAGACAGAGATTGGTTATTAAATAGAATCTGGGAAGATAATGGGCTCAAGAAACGTGGTCCTCCGTGGCTAAATGAAATATTTGAAGCAGTAAAGGCTCATATTGCTGGTCGTCAAATTTTCACCTTTGCAAATAAAGATTTAGATAAGAATCTTAAAGAAAGAATATTTAGAAAGATTGTAAGGAGTCTATCTAATCAAGCGCAATCTCAGGTTCAACCACAGGCTAGAATTGGTCTTGGGGTCAAGATTAAAAATGCCTTAAGAAAGTTATCTAACAGGTCTATTTCTTCCCTCCAGGGCAAACATACCCCAGAAGATATCCGTAACTACAGAGAGAGAGTCCAAAGAGCAAGAGAAGAGGGGGTGCTGCATAATATAACCCAAGATGAGATAACTCAGCAGGCAAAGGCGCTCTTGGAAGAAGAAACAGTTGACTTGCCTCAAGGATTAGGAGCCTTAAATATCTTAGATGGCTTAACATCAAAACAAATCTGGTGGATATCTTTATCTGAGAGGTCTCCTCCAGATGCCTTTGCAGAAGGAAATGATATCTATGTATTCTTACACCAAGATGAGCTCGTACCTATAGAGTTAGCCAGAATTCTGCTTCACGAAACAATCGAAAAATACCTTACAGAGAAAGGTATTACCCCTGATAAGGCCTGCCAATTTGCTTCTAAAATTCATCAAAATTTTGTTGAAGATGAAGAATCCTTACGCAAAGCAACCATTCAAGGTTTAATTGTACCTGTCCGCAGCAAGTTAATCGAGGCGCTAAAAATCGCTGATAGGAGAAAAAGAGACAAGGCAATAGATGGAATAATCGATGAAGTTAATAGCCTTAAGATTGACGGTAGAGTCCTGAGTGCTGAAGAACTTGAGCCAGCATCAGTAGAGTTGTTGGATATATTTAGGGCCTGTATAGACCCTGTCCTCTATGCAGAACTTACTCACGAAGCAATAGATATGCACTTAGATGGACGATTTGTTCCTCACTTTAACTTCGGTGGAGCAGCCATCAGATTAGGAGTGGGCTCAATGTATTCAGTCCAGATTAAGCAAATTGCCAAGTTCTTAGTTGGCAGGGAATCGAATCTTTCCGGTGAACAGAAAGGAGGGGTTCAAGCGAAATTATTAGAATACTTCGATGAAGTAAAGAAAAAAGAACAGAAAGACAGAAGATTATCCGATGAGGAGGCAGAAGAATTTATTCGAGAATTTAAGGCAAGTTTTTATAAGGAGGTAGGCAGCGCTTTTGAAAAATTAGATATATCAGAGGACTCGGGTATGGGTCCGCGGCAGATTAAGGCCTATCATAGGACACTCGTAAGACTTGCACAACAAAAAGAAAGAGACGTAGAAGAAGTCTTAAGCAAAGCTATTATTGCCCTTCACTTAAATGACAATATATTTGAATCTGCATCCAGGGATTTATATGAACATAAGTTTTATGGCTTCAGAAAAGAAAATGTTTATATATTGACAGATAGGGTATTCAGGGGATATAGGCTTGATATAAGAACAGGCAATTTAGGCCTGGATAAGGATAGTATGCTTTTGCCTCCTGGACACGGTTATGCCCTTGAGCAACTTAATAGTCCAGGGCAGGTTTATCAACTTAATCAGAAAGGCCAATTATTCCAATTAGAGCACAGCCTCTTAGATATATTGACACAACGCAAAGTTGAAATCATCAGGACACAGAGAATCAATGATTTAACAATGTGGGCAGGCGATGTCTTAAGCATTGAGCGGCTCGCTTACTTTATCAACGAAGCAAAAAGAGGCAAGAAGATTGGTATTGAGTTGGTGAGCAATCCAAAAGGACAAAAAGGCGGAAGCTACTTACAAATTAAAGATACCAAGACGTCCTTCCTGGCAGAGAAGTTATCCTTATTGGCACCTCATTTAAAGGCTTTATTAGAAAAAGCCGGAGAAGAGAAGCTTCCTTATAACGCCTTCAGAAATTACTACACGGTAAAAGGCTTAAAAGTTATATTGAAGAGAACTCATCTTCCAAGATATTTAAGATACAGAAACGGGAGATTTTATACAGAGATGATTACGGGAGATATCACCCAACTTTGTGGTGAAGATGTGGTGGCATTTAGAATTCATATTGACGAAAACATCCATGATTTAAAAGCTCAAGCTGATCTTCCCGAAGGATTAAAGTTTTTAAATATATATGAACAGGCAAAACAACGAGAAGAAACCACCGCTGTCAAAACAATGCCTGCAGTCTCTCTGCCATGGCATACAAGAGAAGCAGCAACATTGGGAACAGTCGCCCTTGATTTAGATGCAGATGATAAAATCATTACTGCAGTATGTAACGGCCTTATTGAAGATGGCTTTAAGCCAGATGGGTCTCTCGAACAAGATTTATTATTTAATATCGTCAGAAAGGTTGTTCCCATACATCTAAAAGCCCATGCCTCAAGCCGCGGCACAGATGAAGTTCCTGCAGTTTGCTTTTCGCTGAAGAGATTAGAGATACAGTGCTTAAATGTCTTTAAATTAGTCATACGTGCCTTAGAAAAAAACACTGGAATGGATGCCAAGCAGATTAGCGTACCCGTCTTAGTCTATACACCTTATGTGGAACTTTTACCAGAGCTCACAAAAGAAGATATTACAGGCACGGTGATGGATTTTAACGAAATCTTAACTGTCTTTCCATGTAGTATATCTCGAAAGGAGGCAAGGGGATTGAGTAGACAATTTCAGGCTTTAATATCTATTTCTGGGGCAATTATCACAGAGACTTGGAGAGCAGCCATAAGTATACCCGAAGGCTTAACAGACAATCGTGACTTAGAAAAAATAATCATTGTCTCCTATGAAATAGAAAGAACAAATGTAGCAACTTTACCTCCAGGAGCACCTTTAGGGATAAGGCGTTTTTTGGAAGAGGAGCTTAGCACTTCCAGCGTAGAACTTGGCAAGATTAAAGAAGGCATAGTAAATGTAGAAGTTATCTCTCAGGGGAAATCTAAGAATAACCCCACAAGGGTTATAACTAAAAACTTGCCAGACTTTCCTGAACCAATCACCAGTGTAACTGCTACGATTAGTGAGCAGGAAGTTCTCTTTAGTGGTCAAGGGCTTAAGAGATGGTACAGGCTTGCCAAAAATCAAAGAAGAATAATCAGTGACGGGTTGAAAAAAGCCAATGCTGCCTTGGTTTCTGGTCAGAGCTTAACGATAAATATAGAAGTAACCGATAAGATTGAACGCATCGCGCAATATTATAACGGGACTATCTATCTACATTGGATAGCCATAAGGGGTCCTCCTCTTGGCTTAAGATACGAAGAATTTGCGCAATATATTCAAGGTGTTATCTATGAAGAAATAGCCCACCACTATTATCCGAATTTATCTGAAGATGAGATTGCTCATTTAGTACTAAATTATTTCCGCAATAAATTTGATATTTTAGAGGCAAGCATCCATGTATTAGAAAAAGATAATCGCTTAGATGGGGGTGAGTGGCTGCGTTTCTTAAGACTCCTGAGAACCTATGAGGAAAGTAACCAGATAACCAGAGAGGAAATGGAAGCCTGCGAGCCGAGTGCTGATATAATCGTAATTACCGCCGGGAGCAGAGAGATGGCCGAGACTTATAGAGCAATCTATGAGAGTCCGGCAAGAGAAGGGATTACTAACAGAGCGGATATACCAATTTTAATTGCTCCTGATCTTGAAGGCCTGAGAATAGGTAATGGCGGCGCATTAGCTAATGGCATAAGTACTGCTGATAAACTTCTCTCCAGACTGGCTGAAGGATACTCACATCTAAGCGGGAGAAGATTAGAGGATTTACGAATTGTGGTTATTCAGGCCGGCGGATACGGAAGCAGAATTTCCTTAACCTTAGCCCATGGTTCAAAAACCCTAATGAAGGTTCCAGTTATCCTTCCTAATGGGAAAATGGCTGCAATTATGGACTTAGTTTTAATTGGTGCTTACAAATTTACTCAGGAATTAAAGAGAAGAAATCAAGGTGGCCTTGTTGTTTTAAACGGCGATGGTCTTTTGGTTACAATTCCAGAGATAAAAGAGGGCGTCAGCATAATTACCTATCCTGAAACAAAAGAGGGCGCGCAGACGAGATTGGGCGTTATAGTTAAAGATGCTTTAACAGGAAAAGTTCTTCAGTTTCTTGAGAAGCCCTCTTTAGACGAAATGAAAAAGAATAAAGGATTGAAGAACGACCCTGACTTTGTTAATGAAGGAATTGTCGCTGCCAATACAGCAAGCTTTATTGCCTCTGGTAAGGAATATAAAGAGTTCTTAAAACATCTTTTGGCCATCGCCGAAATTATGAACAATACTGATATACATAGATACGAAGTAGATACCTCCAATGAATTTTTTATCCTAAAAAATCTAAAAGACAAGCCCGAGCTTATTGAGGCGCACATTGCTAAAAGGGCAGGCAGAGATGAAATGAAAGCAAGATTCTACAGAGAGAAAATCCTGCCCATAGTAGCAACCTTCCCTGAACTTTATACTGTGGGGAACAAGTTATATACTTTCTATAGAGACCTTGGAACAGCAGACATCTATCTTAGCGAGAACACAAAAGGTGGGATGCTTTCTAAGATATATGATTTTCAGAAAAGGGTTAATTCCTATGTTGCAAGAAATAGCAAGGTAAACTATCGAGCCTGTCTATATCAGAGTTATATTAGCGAAGATGTGCTGGTAGGTCCTAACGCAATCATTTATAACGGTGAACTTGAACCAAGTTCAATAGTAGGTAGTGATTCAATTGTTTCTGCTAAAGGGAGAGTCATTGTCGGACGCAGTCAGATCTTAATGCAAATACCCGCCAAAACAGCCGGGGGGGCAGTTGGTTATGCTATCTTCTTTAACGGTGTGTATGACAATGTCAAGGGTAAGATTGGCGGAAAGCAAGCAAGATTATTTGACCATAATCAGGCAGACAGAGCGACTATTTTAGGAGTAGCAGTTGAAGAATGGTTAAGATTACACGGGCTTTTAAATAAAAATAATCAGCTTCAAAATGGTAAGGACAACCCCATTAGTATTACTGGTAAAAGTGTATTTGAGTTACCAATCTGGCCGCTACTTAAGGATGAAAAGATTGATATGAAAGCTGTTGAGTGGATGGCTACTCACGGCAGTAAGCCGTCAGCAAAATACCTCATTGCACCTAAGATGACATTGGAACAGATTACTCGTTCTCAACAGGACAGAGATATTTATGATCTTATTTTTGAGAGACAGTTAACTCGTAAAGAGAAAATTACCAGAGCACAGCAAGAAAATGGGCAAAGCAAGAATAAAGATATAACTCGCAGAGGAGTGAAGCCTTTAAAGAGATTAAAAGTCGCTAAAGATGCCTCGAGAGAAATAAGGGATTATGTTGCGGTAAATAACAGACTTTTGGAACTTAGGAAGAAAGCAAAGTTATGGCTAGCTGGTTTTAGCCAGAAAATAAAAGAATTTAAAAAAGATGGCGATTGGGCAAAGACAGTCAGTTTTATCAAGAGAATTTTTATTAAATCCAAAATAGATGTAAGAATAGAAATTCTTCCTCTGGCAGACCCGAGAATAAAGAATAAGATTGGCACCACTATCGGCAATATAATTTACTTTAACGAGGAAGCAAGCCGTATAGATATATGGATGTATCTTAATCATGAAGTAACCCACCTTAGAAGCCAGGAAAGTGATTGTCGTTTAATTGATGTTGAATTGATAAAGAACGCCAAAGCAGTGGTTGAGGCATTAAGAAAGTTAGAGAAGGAAAGTAAGGGTAAGATAAAACCTCATTTACAAAGGATGGCAGATACGATTGAGTTTAAGCTTCTTGATTATGAATTAGATATTCATACTGCGAGGCTTCAGGTTTCAAAAGAAGGCAGGGAATTTTTAGATGAATTTCAGCTTGGTAAAATTGAGCGCGCACCACCTATTTATCCCTATATTGAGGCCATCGCCAACTCAACCCCTTCAATCATTGAGCCTGATTCCCTGCAAATAGAAAAGACATTTAATTCCCTCAAAGAGTTAATCCAGCCTGGTAGAGAACTTAACGACAATCAAACAAAGAGCTTAATAAACAAGATTAATTTCCGAGTCATTAGGCAGCTAATAGAATTTCCATATTGCAAACTTACTGAAAAGCTCATCCTTAATGGTTCCTTTAGCCATCTAGGGAAGGAAGATGAGGGGGATTTTACTGCAGAGAAGCTACACGAGGAAACAAAGAAGGTAGCTTATGGAAGGTGGACGAAGGAAGGCAAGCCCATGGGTGAACCAAAGGAGAGAGCTGTTCAGAGATACCTGCAAGCCCAAGAGGATGTAAGACGTCGGCATCAAGAAAAGAAGGATGCCTTACAAGTACTCAAGCATATCCAAAGAATAGAGGAGGCATTAAAAGCAGGAAGAGGATGGGATGCCATAGTCGTCACTGTTCCCGGCAGTCCGGGCGAGAGAATGACTTCTTATATACAGACACTCCTTTCTGAAAGAAAGGGTTTGCTTTATCATACCTATATGAAAGAGGAAATCATCCGTTTTTCAATAAAGGAGTTAAGTCAGATTTATAACACCGAACTGATAGTTATGACAGAGCAGAAAAGATTGGGGAACTTTTTAGGAACAGTCAATGCTGCTAAGGAAACCAAAGAGAAATTAAAACAGCATTATATAGACAAAGGCATATTTGAGCTTGATTTTGATAAGTTTGCTACTTTCTTTAAATTAACACCTGAGCAGAGCACTCAAGTTCAGCAAATAGTGGGCAAGGAGCAATGGGGTAATCTTCCTGAGGAAATAATAGACCAAATATATGAATACCTATGGCAGGACATTATTAAGTTGTTAGGTCTACATACTGCCGGCAAAGCAAAGAGGGTCCATCCTTTAGTTCTTTCTGGTGAGTCTGCAGGGAACAAGGCCTTAATTTATACACCTGCAGGAGAGACTTTTATTGAACAGGTTATCAAACAGAGCTACCAGCTTTTAGACGATACTCCTCAAGGAACAAATACATGGTTAGCAACGGATGATTTTTGGGCTCCTTCTCAAAGTTGTAAAGGCAAAGGCCAGAATATTCAGATATACGTTAATGAGCAGGAGTTGGGCAGACAACATGAGACTTTTGGAGTCTTGAGGGCAGATGGGCAGGATAATTTAATAGATGCCTATGAGAAGGAAAACCTCGCCTCATTAGAAAAAAAATTCCCAGAAGGAAAAGCCTTAATTGGTATTTGGAATAACCGATGGAAGGCTAAGGTAATGGATGCCATCTATAAGATTTATCAGGATTGGATAGAAAAAGGCCGAGAGCTTGATTTTATGAAGCATTTAGTAGAAGGTGTTATTTTAAGTAAGAATAGATGGCTAAATAAGGGTCGCAACGAATGGAATGAGAAGCACCCAGATGAAGTAATGACTGAAGAAGAATGGCGCAGCCAAGATGAGGAATCCCGGGTTAAGCGAGAAGGGCGTCCTCTTGATATATGGGAGAGGGCACAAGAGGCAAAGAAAGAGATTGGAAAGATAGGATTAATTAGACTTGCATTTTGGGAGGCTGTGGGCAAGCTTGCCGAGGTGCAAGATGTGTTTACAAAGACTCCCTACCAACCTATATTAGCTAAGTTGATTGGCCTAAAGAGTAATATAGTTGATTCTCCTGAGGTAGAAAAGGCTGTGGAGAAGGGCGATTTAATAATAGAGGAAGGTGCCATTGTCGTTAAATCAGATATCAGACACGGCATAATTAGACAAGGAACTGTGGTTGTTGATTCCATAATTGATACTCTTTATACAGAAGGTAGGGCGATAATTTGGGGATTAATGGCCCGAGGAGAAAGACATATCATTAAAGAGGGATTGCTTGTTTGTGATATTTTCTTAGAAAAGGATAAAATCACGCGTATTTCTCTTCCTGCAATTGAAGCAGATGTTCAAGATACATGGTATTCCCGGGTATTTCATAAATACACCCTTGAAGAAATGAACAAGATTATTAAAGGCTTTGACCCAAATTTAATTAGAAAGACAAAGCAAGACTATAAAGCCGGTATTTCTTTCATAGAAATGATTCCGGGAACAATTGATTTAGAACTGATCGTGCCGGGTTTTCCGTTAAAACAGGTGCCTGCAGAGATGATTATAAAGGCAACAGGAGAGAGACGCTGGGTAGGTTCCATACGAGAAATAATATTAAGACGCAATGAAGAAAAATTTTGGGAGTTTATTCAAATGTTAGGCCTTGCTAAAGATGCAAGCGCTAATGAGATTAAAAATGCAGTTAGTGAGTTTATGCATAAGGTGGAGGATGGGTTGGATAGATTAGTTTGTCCCGGCGAGATTAATACAATTGAGGGGGTTCAGAAAATAGTAGAAGGAGTCTTTAGGTTTTTCCCTCAGCATAATGCCTATATTTTAACCAACAAGGCTGCTAAAAGAATCCTTGAGGCCAATAATCCCGATGCACTTATAGTTAGATTAGGTTACAAGAATCTAAGGGAACTCATTGAGCATTATGAGCCAAGAGTTGTATTAGCGATGGCCACCTGGTCAGAAGAGAAATATGAACAAGGGGTATTTAAATGGCTCAAAGATAATATTAAACCAATTGACTTTGCTCTTCAGGCTATTAAGACAGAGATAGTTGATATAAACAACTTCCCGGATTTACATACTATCGGAGGGACAAGACTCCTTGATCGTTTAAGCGGAGTAATTATTGTTAATAATCTTCCCAAGAATTACGGCGGAGAATTTCCTAAGTTGCGATATTGTCTGGCGGAATTTGGGAAGGCCATTGTAGAGATAGAGCATTTAAGCAAGATTTGGCAAGAGTTTGCAAAGGATAAAATGAGTTTTGCCCATAGTTTAGCAAGTTGCCTTACTGGTTATAAGGAGTATGCAGATACAGAGTTAAGTGGACGTTGGATATTTGATGCAGGGGTTCATCGAGAGATAATAAGGCGGCTACGTTTGATTGCTTCTAAAATGGAAAAAGAAACCTATTATACAGAAGCGTATGCAGAGAGGATTTTTGATGAACTGGTCTTAGCAGTTAATTTAAGACGCATAGCCGATGTTTATGGCGTTGCTGAAGTGGTAGATGATTTGTATATCACCTGTAGCCCTTGGACTTGGGCAAGCTATAGTATTAAGGGCGGCAAGGGCATTCCTAGTATCTATGCCAGCCGCGTAGAGCGTAACTTAGCAGCGAGGCACTTTCTTGAAATATATCTTGATATGAGAACGAAGGGCTCAGCTAAATTAATAGATAAAATACTCATCAGGCAGATGAGAGAAGGAAAACAAGCCGAAGATATATTGAAGACCCTATTAAAATCAGGGCAGGTTATTGATTCGAAAAAAAATGTTGTTGCTACAGAGGAGCAATTTGAAGATGCAAACAAAGGGACAATCGTTGAATTATTAGAAAAATTTGTATCTCAAAGTTTAAGCGATATTAATTATGATATGTTCAGGGATTACGATTATAGAACAAGAGGAGGTATTATTGCGCCTGTTATGGCTTTTGGTATGGGGCTTACCTGGGCGAAGATGGCTTTAAAGAGGGCAACAAAATTTGGGCTAAAATCTCGCAGTGCCCTTCTTGCCAGAGACTGCCGCAAGATAGAGCCCTCTATTTTAAAAGCTTTAGAGTTAGCATTAATATATGCAGGATTAGACGTTGTTTATATAGCAGAAGAGCTACCCAATGCAGTAAGCAACTACTCCTGGGCTGTAAGACTGAAGTACAAGACAGGTAGCGGTAGATATGAAGGGCCATTGATGGGTATTTTCAATACTGCCAGCCACGTTACTGGTGAAGGAGTAACTGGATTTAAGGTTGTTATGCAAGATAGTGAAGGTGCCCTTAAAAGCCTTACTACTCAAGAGATAAAACAGGAGTCTTTAAAAACACTGGAAGATTTTATCGCTAATCCCGATTCTCTAAAGAGCATAAAAGCAGAGAAATTAGGGATGCGCACCGCTTACAATGTTGATCAAGGTTTTATTAAGATGTCCACACTTGTTGCACGCGCCTCTACGGGAGAGCTGCCACAAGGCAGTGTATATGAATTAGGTAAGGAACTGGTGGCTTGTGATGTCGAAGATGTATTAAATAGATGGAATGCAGCAGTATTAAAAAGCAAGCCTTTAAAGGGATTAAAGATTGCTATCGAAGCAGCCCATACTCCCAGTGGATATTTAGCAGAAATAGTATTCACAGAGTTAGGTGCAGAAGTAATTGTTTTACACAAGGAGATTCAAGAATTAAGCGGGGTACACAAGGCAGATCCTTCCAAAGACGCTAACTTAGTGGAAATTAAGGAAAAAATAATAGAGATAAGTGCTGATTTTGGTCTTGCTTTTGATTTGGATGGTGACAGGGGTGCGGTTATCTTTCGTAAATCCGATGGAGAGATGGAGTCGTTACCTCCGGATAATTTAATGGCGGTTCTTTTGCCTTTCTTAGTTAAGAATTGTGGTTATGACCTAAAGCGTTTAAAACAACAAGGTAAAAAAGGAATTGCTGTTGTGAGGGATGTATTGGGCACAGAGGCGGTTGATAAAGCAGCGCAGTCTCAAGGAGGGATAGAGGCATATCAGACAGATGCTGGTTATGTATTTTTGAAGGCAAAAGTAGCAGAGTTAGAAAAAGAAGGATATGTTGTGCCCATATACGGGGAAAGTTCTGGGCATGGCTGGTTGCATGTAACAGGAGGTATTGAGAATCCAATCGCATTAGTATCTTTATTTGGCGTAATGCTCAAACAATATAAGGATACCCACCCTGATTCCCGTTATTTGCTCGAAGATATAATAAAAGAAAATATCGTTGTTCCTTATAAACGCTCAGGCAGATTTGACCCAAAATTTCATCCAGATTTTCTTGAGATGCTTTCGCATTCAGAGCAGTTATCAAGAGAAGAACGCAAGTATATTGCCCAAGGTAAAATCCCTCAGAAGATTATTGCCTTAGGTAAGGATTATGTTATCCGTCGGATTCGTGAGGATTTTGCGCAAGGGAAAATCCTTTCAACATCAATGGGAGAATTAAAAGTAGATATGTTAGATACATACCAAGAAGATGGAATGTTCAGGTATGCAGATATCAGGTTTAGGTTAGATGGTGAATACATAGGAAGATTTGTCTTTAGGGCCTCTTCCAATGACCCTAATTTTGTTTGTTCTTTTGAGGTGCCATATCCACACTTCACTTTTCAGAAATATGATTTAGTAGGTGGTATTGTAATAGATTGGCTTGATAGGAATAACCTTTCACCTATTAGCGATGATAAAATTGACTTCAAGAACAGAAGAAATGTAATACAAAGTTTAATTAATTTTAGAAAGGAGAAAGACTCTGCTCGTTCCAATAATCAGCAGACCTATCCAGGAAGATTAGCAGAATTAGAATTTAGAGATTACCGGTTGGATACGCGGCTTCTGGTAACGCTTAATGACGGAAAGATGAAGCTTAATTATGAGAAAGCCCAAGCTCAAACTTTAACTCCTGAGGAGCTGATTGGTTTTGAGAATCAACTTTCAAAGTGGCTTGCCACATTAGAAGATGCTCCTCCGCAGAGCTTAAGGATTGGATTTAAAGCCTCTGAAAGATTAGCCCAGGTTGTTAAAGGTAGGATTTGGTTTAGTTATGCAGTATTAAGGTTACCGCAAGTAGTTGTCTTTGATGTCCTTCATCATGAAATCCGAGGAGAGTTAGCTGGGTTAGGTCACAAAAGAGCCTGCCATTTAAGCTGCCAGTATTTTAAATCTCACCCTCAGGAGCTTAACCAATTCATAGAAGCAACAAAAGAATATGATATTGGATTAGAACAGGGATATCTCCAGATAATAGAACGGACAACAAATATTAAGATTAGAAAATTGTTCCGTACACGAAAAACATCAGCGTTGGAAACATATCCTCACGTAGAATTGTGGGTAGGGGCAATAATCGGAGCTCGTTCAAGAGATACCTGGTGTAAGAGGTTGGGTATAAAACTTAATATGGATGAGGAGATAGGCAAGTTAGACCAAGCAGGTAAATTCCATTTCTCTGTTATTTCTTATGGCTATCTTTGGCTTATTTTGTGCATAATTCCATTTGTTAGAAACTTAATGGTTGAGTATTTAACCTCAAGGTTAACCACGGCTTGTTATAAATATCCAAATGCAAAAAAGATTTTAATCCTTCATAGTTATTCTAGTTGGGCAATCTCTAAGGGGCTACTCAGATTTCCTAAAATCCGTATTTATAGGCCAATTATGGTAGGCTCAGTTGTCTCTCGTAGTTTCCCTTGGACGATATTAAAACAAAGAGAGCAAATTAGAGGCTATACAAATTATGTGGCAAAGAGAGATTTTGTTTCCTGGCTTGCTCGTTTATTTGGCTTTGGTAGTTCAGGTTTCTTTGGATTCAAGGATACAGCAGATGGAAGTGGCAAGAATCTAATTCGCAAGAAATGGTTCCACAGTGGTTTTGTTAAGGCAATTGAAGATGGTACATTTGTTAAGATAATTAAGCAAAGCTCCCCTCAGCCTAAATATCGTCTAGGTTGGCCGGCCTTGTCTGCCCACACAGCAATTGCCATCGCTTTTGGTTTAGGTTTTGCCTTGATTAACCTCTGGTTAGGTTTAGGCGTTGGCTTGTGTGTATTGTTGAATCCGGGTTTAATTAAGACAATCTATTTCCAGCCTTCCTTAAGATTACCGAAGCGAACAATCAGTCGGCAAAAGGCAGAAAGACTAATCCAAAGAGCATTAGAGCATCCGATAATGAAGAAGGCTGTTGAGAAATATTTAGCCTCAATAAAAGATGAAGAGATTAAAAAGAAGATAGAATCTGTTCGCATCGCATATAATCCAGCACTTGCTGATGATAGAATTGGTCAGTTTGATACGTATCGCGGAATAGAAATAGGTAGAGCTTTCTTTAAAGAGGAAGAGATAGCATTACCTATTGATGAGGTAGATATTGAGAAGCTTGCCAAGCGGTTGCGTTTCTTTGTAAATAGCCACGAAAGAGAGCATATTCCTCAGAAAAGAGGAGGTCTTTTAAGAGAACTCTTTAATGAGGCAGCTATTGAGGCAAAACACTCTTGGTTTGTCTTTTTCCTTGTTGATTTTTTGATCGTCACAGTCCTCTATATAATTAGCAAGATTTATTCCCGCAGAGCCCCTCCTATTCGCACCCAGCCTGATTTACCAGATAGCCGGGATTTTTGTTTAGATTTGGACTTTACGGACACAAATATCCCTCCTCAGATTAAAGAAAGACTGATTAAATCCAGAGATGAGTTATTTGGCAAAGATTATAAAACATGCTCTTGGAGGCAGGCAAAAAAGAAAAAGGTTTTAATCAAGGGCTTTGCCAGACATCAGGACCAAGGAGAAGGCTCTTGCACTGGCCGTTCAGTTTCAGCAGGTGCTGAATTTATTATTAAGTTGATTAAGAAGGTTAAGAATTTACTTAAGCTTATAGCTTCTACTCTTTATCGCTCGGCTTTATTTATATACTGGGAAACACGCAAGAAAATGTATAAGGAAGTATATAGTGAAAAAGGTCCTTTTCCAGATGATGGAGCTTCCTTGAGGGATACAATAAAAGCATGGGCAGCAGCTGGTATCTGTAAATTGGATTTGCATCCGGATAAACTCGGACATAAAACCCCTCCCACCAGAGAGGCCTATCTCGATGCACTTAGGTGCCGCGCATCTAAATATTTCCGTTTAGATGCCTCCGGTATTTCCAAAGAGGATTTTATAAAATTGATGATGATTGTTAACAATGCAGGATTCCCTGTTTTTGTCGGCATCCCTTGTTATTCTCCTTCAATTGAAGAGGCAGAGGTAACGGGAGAGCTTGCGTATCCGTCTCTTTCTGAATATCTTTCAGGCTACCACGCAATTGTGATTAAAGGATGGGACATTAAAAAGAAAATTACCAACCCTCGGGATGAAAATACAACCACAGGTGTTTTTTATTGGCAGAATTCGTGGGGCGAAGATTGGGGTAAAAATATCGACGATTCATTGCTAGGAAAAGGAGATGCTGAACTTCCGATAAGATGTGCCGAAGAAGAGATGCTGCAGGATGCCTGGGTTGTCTTTGTTTTAAATTGGCAAAGCGAGGAGGATACCCAAGCAGTTATTGATAATTTAAAAAAGAAGATTTCACAATTAGAAAAGAAGGTCGTCATTAATGGCTTAACCTCTGTTTATAATCGGGACTACTTTGATAGGCAACTGCCTTTAGAGATTAAGAAAGCCCGAAGGCATAATTATCATTTGTATTTGTTGATGATTGATATAGACCATTTTAAATCAATCAATGATCAATATGGCCATCCTGCAGGGGATATTATTTTAAAAAAGATTTGTGAAGTTATTAAAGCAAGCCTAAGAGAAACTGATACTTTAGCAAGGTTTGGCGGGGAAGAATTTGTTGTTATATTACATTATACGCAAGAAGAGGAGCAAGAGGAGGGGCAAGAGGAAAAGGCGATGATTAAAGTCGCCGAGAAAATCAGGCAGGCAGTTGAGGATGCAGAATTTAAGGTAGCGCTTGAGGAAAGGATGGCAACGATAAAACTTACAATAAGTATAGGCTTAGCAATGCTTGGCGTTGATACTTCTGATGCACAAACGCTCGTTGCTCACGCCGATAAAGCACTTTATTATTCCAAGGAAACAGGAAGAAATAAAGTTAGTTCTTTTCTTTCTCGAGGCAAAGAAGAAAACAATATACAAAGAGACGAGCGCAAGCAGCCCTTAAAAGAGGTTATCTTCAGCGGGACTTATCCAGCAAAGCTTGACACAAAAAATAGGTTTTTCTTAACCTCTGCTTTTAGTAAAAACTTAGGAAAAGAAGCCTTCTTATACTTTGATTATTCTTCGGCAAAAATCTTCATTTATCCAAAGGAGATTTATTTAGACAAACTCAATAGCTTGTCTGAGTCCGAGCAAAAAATCCTTCTTTCTGCTACCTATCCACTCAAGATGGATAAGCAAGGAAGAGTATTATTAAATAAAGAGTTAAGGAAAGGGTTTAAACTTTGCGGCAGGGAGTTAGAACTTATCGGAGCAGGAGACCATATTGAAATAATGGCTCCTTCTACGCATTCCTCCCGTTTTAATGTAACAGCAGCCACAGATTATGAGCAGTCTTTGGGTGAAATCTCAGGCATAATTAACCTGAGGGAGATGAGCTTTAAGGTAACAGGTAGGTTAGGGGAGGCAGGACAAAAAGCCAAAGATTTTGTTGAGGCTAATTTAGGAATAACATTAAAGAGATTAAAAGAGATAAGACAGCAAATTGCTTTTGGCGCAATCCCTGTAGAGTTTAAAGCGCATACGCCTAATAACAGATTAGCAGAGGTAGCAACAGAAGAGGGAATAATGAAGATTATCTTTTCTTGGGCAATAGTAATCCGTGCTCCACCATTGGTTGTCCAAATTACTCTACTTGAAGAAATCCTGCATTACTCTCATCCTGATGACGAAAGCGATTTTGTCCATCAGATTATCGATTCCTATATTACCTCTATTACCTGGCCACAGATTTACCCCTCTTTTAAAGAAGCCCTAAGAAAAGCAGAAAAACTGGGTATCTATCCACAGAAGGAATGGCTTGCGATTCTTGAGTTTTTCTGGAGATATCCTGATGTAGGTAACTTAGAAGAAAAGAGGATTTTTGGTGAAGATATTAAGGAATGGATAGGAAAACATGGTCTGTTTTTATCAACGTGCGGCCGGATATTTTTCTTTAATGATTCTTATGTTGAACAAGTAAGGAAAAATTATCTTAGAGAAAAATATTCCTTGCCAATAAAAGAGATTCGGCAGGAGCTTCTTGAAGTAGCAAAGATAAAATTCCCGACCTATGGAGAAAAAGAGCAAAGGAAAGAAAGGCTATTTGGAGATTTTGAATTTGGAGATTTTGAAAAATTCACATTAGGCAGCTTACCTATTTGGCCGTTCACCCAAGATGGAGCAATTGATTTTAATTTAGTTGAAAATTTAAGGCACGCATCACTAAACAATCCCCCTTCTCTGGAATATTACAAAAGCAAGAAGATTTCCCTAAAGGAGCTTTATCTAAAGCAGGGAGATTTCCCTGCGCAAAAAGAGACATTTACCCTGTTAGATAGTCAACATCTAACAGCGCCTGCGATAAGTTCAGTCGAGTTAGCTACTCTCCAGTCTTTATTGATGGATAAGGAGCAAAGGAAAAAAGAAACAAGACTTTTGGCCTTTATACATGAGCTGCAGTTGCAAACAAATGAAGATTTACCTACTGAGGAAAAAATCTTGCGGCGGTTAGCAAGAACACTTTTAATTTTTATAAAAAAGGACAGTTCTCATCTGGCAAGAGTACTTGATGATATTGATGTAGCAGTAAAGGCAGTCAAGATTCTCAGCAATATTTATACACAGGATTCAATAGAACTCCTGCAATGGATTTGGAGTGAAATTCGACGAGAAGAATGGAAATTGAGAGACTACCCTCATAAACAGATGATATGTTTGGAACGTAAAGAGATTTTGAAGGAGATTGAAGGAGAGATTAATATTTGGAGAAATCCGTTTTATGGCCTCAAGTTAGATGGTGAAAATAAAAGAAAACGCAGAAATATTACTTATGTTGTCCACGAGGTAAAAAATAAACATGCTCAGCCAATAATTGTCCATTGTGCAGGAGCAAAAGATTCTCTTTCAAAATCAACAACTATTTTTACACATGGCAAGGCAGTTATTGAACTTAGCCGATTTATCACTGCCAAGTTTAATGGAATGGGCAAGCTTCATTCTGATGAGGCATATTGGGCAAATGGGAATTTGGCCAGGCAGTTGGTAAAGCAGGGAATGACTGTAGTTACTTTTCCCCATACCAAACTGACAGTTAATAATGCGCTTTTGGCTATTCAAGAGGTAAGAGATGATTTTTGGCAACCTGTCTGGGAAGCAGTAAGTATTGATGGCTTGAAGAAAGAACTCTGTCCAAAGACGATATTAGGAGCAGTAAGTTTTGGCGGATTAGTAACCTTAACTGGATTAGCAAATCTATTTTTGGAAAAAGAGACAGGTAAACTTAAATCAGGGGATTTTAATCCCAACATTGAAGGGATGGTATTGATAAATCCATTGATTGAATTTGCCCAAGGCTTCGACAGATTTTTCGGTTGGGAAGTGCCTCTATGGGTAATTTTACAGAAGGTAACACACAAGGCGATGAGCGCTTATCAACAAGTGTGCCGGAAATTAGGTCTTAAATATCGAGACCAGTTAAAAGAAAGATTCCAGAGGGCCTCTGGGCATCCAAACTTTCCAAGGAAGCGAGTTTATATTTTTACTTATACCAAAGAAGGAAGGTTATTCTCACCAGAGCAGGTAAGTCCGATTGTCCGTTGGCTTGATAAAAGGTTTAAAACCAAGGAAACAGATGGCGTGGTTGACTACCATCCAATCTTAGAACTTGACCCACAGGGGACCTTAATTCTTGTTAAGGGCTTAACTCATTTTGAGCTGGCTGATGCGAGAAAGGCCAGAATCATAGCCAGCCTTACCTCTCAACTCAACCAATTAATCCGCGATGGGGTTGATTTTAATGATGTAAATGTGGTTGTTTTTAAAGATGAGGTTAAAGTTCTTGAGAGAAAGCTTGCACAAAGCAGCCTTTTTTGTCCGTTGGTTATCTCTAGAGATTGCAAGGTTGCATTCAGGAGAATAAATTCAGAAAATAGGGACGGTGGCACAAAACTCTATGAAGCCGGCAGCACGTTATTATTTGGTCTTGTGATTTTGGAGAGTTTACCTCTTTGGGGGAAGGTAATAATAACAGGTACTATGATGGGGGTTTTAAGTCTTTTGCTGGGGCAGGTGCTTAAATCATCTCATCGAACTCACGCGCCGACAGGAGAGATTAATGGGCGTGTTTGTGCTGCAGGCGGTCAATTGCAAACCAAATTCCAAAACCTAATAAAAACAGTAGAACAGTTATTAAAGCAGCCATTTTATTCTCCTTTTGGGCATACCAAGAAACCTGATACTGCTATTAAAAATGCTAATATTCCTAACAATAAACTTATCCAGAAAGCAAATTTAAGAAAGAATTCATTAGCAAAGATTGCCGCAACAATAAT
>JADHWR010000043.1 GCA_016783355.1 Candidatus Omnitrophota bacterium
GGCTCATAGCCGATTTCGCGCCAATCATAAGGAGAGGGGTCAAATTCATTCAATACGCCATCTCCATCAAAATCATTGTCGTGGCGTCGGGGCTTGCTATAATCCTGATTTAAAGTTGAAATTGCCTGCCTCTCTATATCATCAGGAATAAGCCAATCATTATGCTTATGCCATCCTGGGCTGCGCTCGCCGTAAGCCCCGTTCGAAAAAATCAGACTCGGTATACAGGTAAAGGTTATGATTAAAGATATAATGGTCAATCTTCTCATTTTAAATAATCTTCAATAATCTTTTTGTGGTCAAAGGCAAGATTGTAATCATTAATTGCAGCGGGTTTTACTATGTTTAAAGTTGCTGCATCACTGCCTGACTTTGGCACGCCACAACCCTTGGCAATATAGACTGTTGAGATTGTATGAAAACGGGGGTCGCGCAGAGGCTCTGAATAAGTATGGAATTGTTTTAAATCCTCTAAATCTAATCCTGTCTCCTCTTTTGCTTCACGCCGAACCGCCTCCTCAAGACTCTCGGCGTAGTCAACAAATCCTCCGGGCAGCGCCCAGCCAAAAGGAGGATTGCTGCGTTTAATTAAAACAATGCCTTCAGGCATCTCAATTATTGCATCCACAGTAACAAAAGGTCCTTTTCCCAGCTTATTTACAATATAGTCAAGGTATCTAAATACAGTCTGCTTAAAGATTGTGTAGGCTTTTCTGTCATAAAGACAAAAGGTAATCTTACACAGAGATGACTGCGCCTCTTTTATGTGCCTAAATATCTCCTGTGCCATAATTTTGGCTGCTGCCAGATACGAAAATCCACCCACGCCACAGCCAAGAGCAGGAAAGGCGATTGATTCAACCCTTAGATTCTTTGCCAGCTCTAAACTATTTGCGCATGATTGTCTAATTTTTAATTCATCAGTCTTGAAATCCATTCCCATTGTTGCGGCATGAATCACATATTTAGCCGGCAAATTTCCTGCTGATGTTACTGCTGCCTCGCCAACCCTTATTGGGCCTTTCCTGCGCGCTTCTTCCTCAATGCCCTTGCCGCCCTTTTTCTTTATTGCACCAGCCACCCCGCCTCCCATCATAAGTTTATTGTTGGCAGCATTAACAATTGCCTCAACCTGTAATTGCGTAATATCACCCTCAATCACTTCGATTTCACAATTTCTTATCTTCATTAAATGCCCTACCTTTCTGTCCCACCGCGTAGGTGGGACAAGGTTATTTACCCATGGGAAAATTTTATAAGGAGAGGGAGGAGTTGCCGGCCAAAAAGTTCGCCTAAAGACCCGGATTGTGCTGTTTTCTCAGAAAAATTCTCGCTTCCATCAGAACTAATTCCTGCACCGCAAACTAAAACAGGAACCGGGTCAGCAGAATGAGCCTTAATCTTACAAACGGTGGAATGATCTGCAGTTACAGCAATAACTGTCTGATTAAGATTAATCTTTTCAAGAAGAGGGGTAAAAAAGAACTTATCGATTGCTTCAATGATCTCCTTCTTTTTGTAAAAATCCCCCTCATGCGCTGGTTCATCTGGTCCTTTAATATGAATATATAAACCGTCAAATTCTTTAATTTTTGCCTCGGCAATCCTTGCCCAGATAGAATAATCAACTTCTAAATCACCTGTTGGCTTTTGCACATCAACCACATCCATACCTGTCAAAAGCGCAATTCCCTTTTCTACGGGCATCTCGACAAAAGAGCCGAATCTTAAGTTATAAAGCGAATTTATCGAGGGAAACTCGGGAAGACAATTTCCTGCATCACGACTAAGAATAATATTCGCAGGGAGCTTGTGCTCAGAGACTCTCTTTTTGTTAACAATGCAGGCTTGAAGCACTTTATGTGATTTTGTGGTAAACTGATTGACTAAACGTGCGGCTAAAATCGCTCCCTCTGAATCCTCAAGGCCCGACATTGGTCTTGATAGACTCACGCTGTTCGAGAAGACTTCTAATGCTATGCCAAATACACCCTCCCTGCCATAGGCAGGGTCTATATTTGTAATCCAGCCGGATAAATTCTTTTTTTTTGTCCTAATCACAAGCACGCCTCGGTGTCCAATGGTATTTTTAAATTCAAAAGAGGCGCCTGTTAAGACTACCTTTTCATTTATCTCTTTAGAAAGAGCTGCTGCCTCAGGAGTCTCTAAGGTCCGGCCTACGCGCCTGTCTCTAATCGTCTTTCCATCATCTTCAACTGTCGCAAAATTAACACGCAGGGCTAAATCACCCTTCTCTACCTTCAGGCCTTCGGCAAAAGACTCAAGTGGCCCTCTTCCTGTATAGTGCTTCAGGGCATCATAACCCAAAAGGCTAATCACAGCAATATCTGATTCGGGAGCAAGGCCCTTTTTAACCGGATAAAGTAAACCTGTTTTACCCAACCTTGCAAGATTATCCAGATTAGGTGTATCTGCTGCCTCAACCGGGGTTTTATTACCCAGTTCCTCGATCGCTAAATCACCAAGACCATCTAAAACTATGTATAAAATCTTATGCATCTTAATAGTGTAAAGTGTAAAGCGAAAAACGTAAAACTAAGGTGTAAAGTTTAAAGTTTTTTAATAAAGTTTTGTGTTTCAACTTTGCGCTTTGCGCTTTGACTCTTGCGCTATCTGAATTCAAGGTATTATCAATCAAGATTTAGAGATAGAACTGCAGGATTGCCTAATTACTAACTCGCAGGGCAAAACCAGCTTAATATTCTTCTTAATCTGTGCCCTCATCAGATTATTTAAGAATTTTACACTTTCTTGCGCCATCTTAACTAATGGCTGTCTGACCGTAGTCAGGGCTACTGGTGCATAAAGCCCCATCGGATTATCATCAAAGCCAATAACAGAAAAATCCCTGGGGATTTCTTTATTCAGCTCTGTAGCAACTGAGATTAACTCCAAAGCCATAGAATCAGAAGCAACAAAGATTGCTGTAGGAGGACTTTTTAACTTCAGCAACTCCTTTGCTGCCTGGCGCGCTTGCGCTCGGGAATAATCTGTCTTTATTACATAATCCTCAATATAGGGCAATTTATTTTTCTCTAAAGCAATTCTGTAGCCTTCTAAACGAAGCTGCGCCGCCTGAGTAACTAAATCTCCGGCAATATGAGCAATTCGTCTGTGACCAAGAGCAACTAAATAATCAACAGCCTGGGCTGCCCCACCCTTATTGTCAATAGAAATACAACTTGCTCTTTTATCTTCTAAGGTATGATTGATTACCACCGTAGGAATCTCAAACCTGAGGGCATCGCTTAATTGGTGCATATTGCCAATAATATCCGCAAAGATAATTCCACCTATACCGCTTAAGTTAAGGCTTGATTTGCTATCGGTAAGATGTAAAAGTAAATCTAACTTTAGCGCTTCACACAGTGTGCCAATGCCTCGGATTAACTCAAGAACATAAAAAGAATAAAATACGCCCTCATAACGGGGAATGACCAAAGCAATGACATCAAGAAGTTTTCTCTTCGCCAAGCGCCTGGCAACGAGAGAAGGCTTAAAATTGAGCTTCTTGACTACCTCTAAAACCTTCTTACGATTATCTTCTTTTACGGAAGGATTTTCATTGATGACGCGAGAAACAGTAGCAATAGAGACGCCACTGGCATGCGCAACATCTTTTATGGAAAGGGGCCTCATTAATACTCTACTCTATCGCCGATTTTAAAGGACGTGTTTGCTACTTTTATATCACAGGCAGCAATTGTCTTTCTTACCTGAATTACCTCAATATTACCGATAACCTGATTATCACGCAAAACAGAAAAACTCATTCCCATCCTGATGCCTTTATTTTCACCTAAATCTACCACTACAAAATTATGGTCTTTATTTACCGCAATCAGCTTTCCACTCAGGCTCTGCCTACCGCTAGATGAAACAACAATCGGAGGTAACTCGACCGATTCTCGTGTTTGTTCTTTCTGTTCTGGTTGTATCTTTGTTTCTTCCTTTTTAGGTTCCTGCTGCAGAGTCTGGGCTACTGCTAATGGCTTTAATAATTCAGTCTTTATTCTTTCAATCTGAATGGCCTTTTGCTTAAGCATCAGCTCTGTCTCTCTTATTTGGCGAGCCAACCCTCCTTTCTCCTCCTCTGTTTTATCTAACTTTTCTTGTAAAGTGCTCTCTTGTTTAGTTAACAAACCAATCTGTCTGCGCAATGTTTTGTTTTCGCTTTTAATTGTCTGTAGATTATTTAATAATTGGTTTCTATCGTTTTTCTCCCGCACCAGCTCTACAGAGATAGTATCTAATAACTTCTGATTATACTCAAATTTTCTCTGCAAATCCTGGTGGTCCTGCATCAATCCTGTAATCTCTAATTCTAAAGATGTCCTCTCTCTTTGCATCTGTCTGTTTCCTGTCCTTAATTCTTTTAACTCATCGATTAAACTCTCAAGATGCATCTCTAACTGCGCCTTTTCCTTTAACACAGCTGCCCAATAAGCATCAGGGGTTATTACCTCTTTTTCTTCTGACACGGGGGTTCTTATTATTACCTCGGGCTTTTTCTTTAATCTCTCTAATAAGTCTTCTCTCTCTTTATCTAACAGATCATATTTATTTTTTAGCTGCTCTTTCTCAAAAGATAAACGCTCAAGTTCTTCGTTTATGCTATCTATTTTTGTCTTCAGTCTCCTTTTCTCATCCAGGCCAGTGTTAAATTTATCTAACAAACCTCTATTTTCGCTGGCTAGTCGCTGCGCATCTTTCTTAGCTATGCTATATTTATTCTGCAAAACTGCTCTTGTTGCAGAAAGCGTGAAAATAATAATCGTACTGATGCCTAAAAGTATAACGAGGCCTAAGAAAATAAGTTTTTCTTTTTTTCGCTCCATTCAGTTCCCCCTTTTCTCCCGTAAGATATTATGCCGAAGTCTCGGCATGCCGAAGATAGACTTCAAAGAAATACTACATTCGGCATCCTACGGGCTCAAGCATTTATCCTTTATAAGCAAATATCCTTTGCATGACAATGCTCGCTGCCCCTTGCGCTATCGCATTTTCTCTTAATTGTGAATAGACAACCTTTAAATTATCTGTAGCTTCACAAAAGCCCCAATCATTTATTGTCTGGGTAACGTTATTTAAGAATTCTTCGCCTGCCTCCTCAAAACTACCCCCAATTACTACTACATCAGGATTTAACAAATTTACTAAATAGGCAATTTTTATGCCTAACTTCTTTGCTGCAATGTCCAAACTTGCTTTGGCAAGTTCATCCCCGGAAAGGGCAGCATTAAAAATTATCTTGAGACTCAGTTTCTCAATCTTATAATCAATGAAACTATGAATCTGCTTTCCTCCATTTTGATTATTTAATAATCTATTCTTTACATCTTCCACAATACCTAAATCTGTCTGCCAGGGCTTTAAAAAACTGATATCGCCAAATTCAGGGTTAAATTGCTCTTTTTTGCGACTGTAAATGCAAAGTTCGCCTGCACAACCGATGCTGCCCGTATAAAGTTCTCCGTTAATCATTATGCCTGCGCCGACGCCGCTAAACATATAAACGACATCTTTCACATCAGAGCCTAAAACCAGCCATTGCTCACCGAAACATGCGCAATTTGCATCATTCTCCACAATTACAGGAAAACCAAACTCCTTTCCAATTAAATCGCCCAAAGAAGGATTTAAAGAAACATAATAAACATCTGCTCCTATTCTCTGTGGCCAGCGAAAAGTTCCACTCTTTTTATTTATTATACCGGCAAGACCCACCCCAATTCCTTTAATATTGCCGGTATATTCTTTGGAGCGACGAAGAATTTCGCGGATTATACTGAGAATTGACTCTATTACCCCTTCAACAGAAATACGTTCGGGAGAAAGTTGTGTTTTAAGTAGAATACGGCCTTTTGCATCGATTAAAACTCCCACAATATTATTGAGATTCACACCCACTCCTATACCAAAGGCGCAATTGCTATTAAACTCCAAAAGCATCGGCCGCCGGCCGCCCTCAGAGATATCTAATTCGGCTTCCTTAACAAGATTATCTTTCAAAAAATCATCAACATAATTAGAAACAGTTACAATATTAAATCCTGTGCGCGCTGATATATCAGTTCGACTAATCGGCCCAAAACGCCTCAGTATCTGCAGAATCTCAAGACCGCGTTTCTCCTTTTCCGTAAGCCTTCTTCCTTCAAGATTTACTAATTCCATAGACATAGTTCCTTCTCTTTAATGAATATAAGTAATTGATTTTTTTAGAGATTCCACTTTATTGTATAAAAAGAAGAAAATTAAGTCAAGCAATTTCTTAAGTTCTTTGTTTTCTAAATTTGTAAGAAATTATTCAACATCGAGAAATATAAAATTTCTATCTTCTATACCGGCGGGGCTGATCACAACCACCTGGATTACCTTTGTTCCTCGATGGCCATAAACAGAGCTGATTGTCTCTTGGGTATCGAGAACAGCCAGAGGAAGACTACCTGACCATAAATATTCCAGGTTTACAGGAAGACATCCGGTTTCAAGTCCTATGGCATAAGCAGAAATGTTAACTTTTTCATCTGATATGGGCAAAAAGGTGGTGGGTTCTATGCTAACCCTGATACCTGTTAATTCCTTTTTAAAACATGCATCGAGAAATGTCTTAAGGTTAAATTCAAGGGGCTCACCTTCTTCTATCTCTTTGAGTCTTTGGTTTGTTTGAGCCACTAATACCTCAGCCGGCGTCTCGCTACTTTTTTCAAGAAGAAGACTATAGTACTCTTTTGCTTTTTCAGTCTCAGTTTTATATTGAAAAAATAAGCCTAATTGATAAAGAGAACTTAAAGCCTGCGCTGCCGATGGATAAAATTCAATAACTTGATTGAATGCATTCTCACTACTCAATGCGTCATTGAGCACATAGAGGGAAATCACTCCTATCTTAAAAAGGGCTCCTGGATTATATTTACCTTTCGGATAATTTTTAAGCAAGACCTCATAGTGCTGTTTTGCTCCTTGATAGTCCTTTACCTTCTCTAAGTTATGAGCGCGAAGATATTGTGTTTCCTCGCCCAAAATATATTCAGGATTCAACTCTTCAACGGTTCTAAAAATTTCTTCGGCAAAAAATGGACGCCTTTTAATAATTTCCTTTGCTAAAGAAATAAGTCTTTCTTCTTTATTTTCTAAATCCTGGGTTATTAATCTTTCAAGATATAATTTATAAATCCTGGCTGACCAGATTGTCTTCCCGTGATCGGCGAGCTTCTCGGCAATAACTTTTAAAGGGCTTAACTCCTCAGTGCTGGCGGCATATTCCTCGGTTGCTTCAATTAAATCCGAGAGGGTTTCCTCCTTTTGCGGGTCATACATATCATCGTAAAAGCACCAAAGAAGACAGCGAATATAAAGATAAAAAGGGCTCTCAATTGATGCAAGGTTTTTTGCTCTTTCTACTTCCTCTAATAATTGCTGGCGTAAGGCATTGCCTTGAGCAAAATACTCATCCCAAATCTGTGCCTCTTCCAAATATTTTAGCTGCTCATAGCTTGAGAGAGCAATATAGTAACTTACCTCTAAATCGCTTCCTTTTAAATCCTTAAGATAATCGACGAACTCAGAATATCGGTGTTTCTCAAAGTATGATTTCTTAAGCTGCGCCAAGTCATTGCTCTCTGTTTCTAATGGAGATTGGGCAAAGGACACGGAAGCAAAAAACATCGATAAAATGAGTGCAGCGAGATACATTGAATCAATCTTTCTTCTTTTTCTTAGTCGCATATGGTTCCTTCCAAAACTCCCGTAAAATATAGTATGCCTTGCGGGGAATGCGTTTATTTACGCCATCCTTCAGCTCTTTGGACAAAGCCACAATTCCAAACCATTCCTCATTCATATTCAAATTCTTTGGCGCCTTAATATCAAAATAATAAGAGCCGTTTGACCAACCCGCACCGCGATCATGTTCTATCCAAGTTTGCGGGCTATATTCATTGTGCTTCCACCACTCATCTGTCCATTCAAACATTGTACCACCAAGACAGTTGCCTGCACCATCTTTATTTCCATAAAGATTTTTGTAAATCTGCCTCCATTGTGACTCCAGAAAGAATACCTGCATATTCTGGTCTTCTTTATTTCGATAAGCATCGTAGCTGTCAGCACCAAACTCAGAGATGACTATTGGCCGGTCATAAATCATCCTTAAGCTTTTGAATAAATTGCCAAAGGTCTTGCCCCGGTAAATAATACAAGCAACTAAATCAATGGCAGGGCAGAATTCACGGGCAATCTCCAGCCAGCGCAGCTCCCCGTTTCCTAAAGCAACGGGGTGGTTTGGGTCAATTCTATGAATTTCCTTTGCCAGTTCATTGACAAAGGAATAGTAAATTTGCGCCCGCAGGTATATCTGCTTAGTCAAATTAGTTTCTTTCTCTATCTCATCCGATGTCCAGGGATTGACCTGGCCAGAAAATGAATAATTATTTTCATTGCCTAAAATCCAAAAAAGTATTCCCTCTTCATCCTTATAGAGATTAACCATCTCAAGCACTTCTTTCTTTATCTTTTCTCTAAAATCTTCATCTCCGTAACGCGGACAAGGATATTCCCAGAATCCCAGCCAATGCCCCAGGATTGTGCGAATACCAAACCTTTCATACAAGTCCCGGATAACCCTTTTGGTATCTTCGGGATTTTCTCCAGGTTTATAAAAACGGACAGTATTTATTCCCATCTTTTTCATTAATTCCCCATCAACAAGCCAGGGATTATTTGAGTCAGAAAATAAGTCGTATTCGTGATTTTTGCCGATAGGAACAGAACTGTAACAAACCCCGCGGATAATATAGGGCTTTCCTTTGACAAAAAGCCGGTAGTGGCCGTTACCATACTTTCGGATACGAACCTTGGGCCGCGGCCGACTTGCCATGCCCATCAAAAACAGTCCGCCGGCTAATATCGCCACAGTCCAGACAAAAAATATTTTCTTCATTATAAACTGGAGGAAGAAGCGAAAAGTGCAAAGCGAAAAGCGCAAAGTTAAAGTGTAAAACTCAAAACTCTCTTAAAAACTTTGAACTTTTCACCTTAGTCTTACGCCTTTCGCTTTACGCTTTGCGCTCAGAAATTAGGGACACATTTAAATCAAAGTATTATTCGTACCTAATCTCATCGAGATAGAAAACAACACCTTCAGGGTTTACATCAATATTTGTTGCCCAACAAAAACCACCCATAATGTAAGGCATATCCTTGCCTGTCAGGTCAATGGTGTATTGGGTCCATTCCTGATTGAGGATGATTGGGCCAATACTGGCAGAATCTGAATCTGAATATTCACCCAGGATTCCACCAACTTTAAACTCCTCAATGCGCTCTGTGCCTTTTTCGCCCCGTGCCCAAAAGGTAAGTTTGCTCGCCAGGGATAAATCATAGCCGGCATCAATGCTGCCCCAGTTATTTGCCGGATACTGCCAGTAAATACCTGCCCAGCGTGTTCCTGAATTATCATTATAGATAATC
>JADHWR010000044.1 GCA_016783355.1 Candidatus Omnitrophota bacterium
GACAAATCAAAATCTTCCAAATTAGAAGCAATATTTCTCAAAGGAAAAACTTCTATCTGGCAATAGTTTTTATATATCCTTTTTCCATAATTTCTCTTATGGGTAACAATCCTTGTTTCTTTATGAATTTTTCCTTGTTTCAAAACATTCCTTATGTAAATTCCTTCTTCTTTTCTCTTTTTCACAAACTCTTCGGCCAAAGAAATTTCTGAAAGCTTGCTTTCTCCCGGGGGAATCTTTTTCGGTGACATTAAATAATCTTTTATCTTTAATTTTGAAGCTTCGAAACTTTGAATTTGGCCATCTTTTAAAACCAAAATTGAATGAGAAGGAGTGACCTTAATGCTAAATCCGCCTTGCGTCCAAATTCTCAAAAGATTGTCTAATGGATGGCGAACTAAAAAGTTAATCTTTTGCCAGTCTATTTTTCCTTCTTTTAAACCCAAGCACTTTATGTCTAAATCTTCTACATTTAATACCTGAGAGTTATTCTCTTTAATAAAAATCGGTCTTCTCTTTTCCATTAATCTGTCAATATACTCCCCAATCCTTACCAATTTTATTTTCTCCGAATTTTTGATTGGACAGAAGCAATCTCCATCTATACTAAATGGCCTTGCCTTTGCATCTCCTTCCAGCATTACTTCTAAAAAGGCCTTGTTAAATAGATTGAGCTCCTCCTGAAATTCCTTATAGGTCTCCTTCTGCGGCTTGCCGCCAATAATCACTGCTTGCCCTTGATAATACTCAGGCACGGTTAAATCTAAGGTAATATTGGTAAATGGGCTCTGAAAACCCACGCGTGTCGGTACATTGATATTAAAAATAAACTCCTGCAAGGCCTGCTTAACCTCTTTATAATTTAGGCCATCGTATCTGATAAACGGCGCCAGGAGGCTGTCAAAGTTCGAAAACGCCTGTGCGCCGGCTGCCTCTCCTTGAAGGGTATAGAAAAAATTTACCACCTGGCCGAGGGCACTACGAAAATGTTTCGGCGGGCTGCTTTCTATTTTCCCCTTTGCTCCCTTAAACCCTTCATTCAACAAATCAAACAAGTCCCACCCGACACAATTATGAGACCAAATGCCATTAACAATAAGAGTGTTACTATCTGTAGTAATATCATAAATAAATTTATCCGGAATTTTTGTCGTCTCATTATTTAATATTTTGTGCCATGCATCTCTTGTCTCATCCTGCCAGGCCTTTTTAGAAGGCTTAGCAACTTCGTACCTTTCTGAAAAAAGATTTAATCCTTTAATTTTTCTAAATGTTAGTCCATAAAGAGGGTAATTCTGCACAATCTTTCTGCCTTTATACATCCTCACAGAGCCCTCTCCTTCTATATTTCTATCTCTGGGAGTAAAACCAAACAGGGACATTGCCACATATAGTTGCTCAAGCAATGTCCTGGAGGTAATCCTTACAGAAAGGCTTGTTTTTGATGTCTCTATAGAACCGTCTCCATCTATTATTCCTCCTATTAAACCCTTAATAAATTCTTTGTTATAAGTAAGTAGCTTAATTGGCAGCGTTTTATTTTTAGAGCCTGGTTTTATCTTAAATACTTCAGAGAAGACGAATTTTAAAAAGGGATTTTTAATAATAAGTTCCCATCTATTCCTTCTTTTTTGTAAATATCCCGACATTCCATTTTCTATTAATCCCTCATTTGCTTTTAAAAGAAGCCTTTTATCCTTCTGACAAAGAGAAACAGTTACAGAACCATTTTTATCATAAGAAAGGTATCCTTCTGCAAGAGTAAATCCACAGAAATAACCAAACTTCTGAGTCAAGTTTATCTTTCGCGGCACAATAAAGCCACAAGTGTGCAAAAAGCCCTCTTTTTTCTTATCTAAAGATATCCCCTTAATAGGCTCGCCATTAAAATAGATATTCGAACCTTTCCATTCAGCCTTCTTTATTTCTGTAAGCAAATCGATTTCTTTAAGATAAAAAAGGTTTTCTTTCTGTAATAACTTACTTAGATTTACAGTAAATGTCCTATCATCTTTGTTAACAGAAAAGGCGGGTATTTCTCTCTTCTCAACAATCATTGGATGATTATCTGTAACGATAACGCTTCTGCCCCCTCTGTTTTTGATAAAATGCATTTGCCTATCTTTCCTTTTCTTTACGACTCTCTTCACTCTCACCCAACCATTCTTATCTAAAACATAGATATCTTTAGGATACTTGGCAAAGGCCATATCTTTATGACTGAGCAATCTTTCCTTTGCGTCAATTAACTCGTACATTTTCTCGAAGGAAACAAGACTAATTACTCCTTTAATCTTTGCCACAACAACTTCCTTGCCATAATAAGTATAAACGCTCAGTATATTCAGATCGTGGATATGAAAATCGCCCTTTAATTGGGCGTCCCTTATCTCAGACGGATAAATCTTATTCGTCCAGTAAACCTTACTGATATCCGAAGAAATATAGTTGTTTAGCCCCTGCAAAGAAAAGGACATATTACTATTCTCATTAACCCGCCAATCAAGTCTCTGCAGGTATTGGTCAATTAAATCAACATTGGCCTTATTTGTAATCTCTCTCATCTTTGTATGCTGGTCACGATAAATAATGTAGGCTTTGGCAGTTTTACGATAGGGAGAAGATAAAAGGATTTCCTCGACAATATCCTGAATCTCCTCAACAGTAGGGATGCGGCGCACAACCGTTTGCTGAGCTAAATTTAAAACCTTAAGGCATAACTTCTGGGCAGCCTTTTCATCAAATTCATTTGTTGCCTCGCCTGCCTTGAGAAGCGCCTCTGTAATCCTCTGGCTATCAAACTTTACTATCCGGCCGTCTCTCTTTTTGACTTTTCTAAACATTCGTTCTTGAGGGATTACAAATTTTAGTGGGGTTAACTTATCTTTAGACTAATGTATTATAGCATTATTATATTTATTGGCAAGATTGAAATTTAAAATTTTTAGAAATTAACCTGGGTCCTTAAGCCAAGCACAACTATTGTATCGTCTCTGCCTTGGTCAGGTGAACCAACCCCCTTGGGATTCCAGATAACTTGAAGGTCAGGTGAAATACTTAAGTTATCATTAATATGGATGTTATAATAGGCTTCAAAATGCCCTTCATTATGGTCTGGATTACCGGCCTTGCCATAATCATCACCCGGCATTGATTGTTCGTCTAATTTCTCTTCCTGGTCAGCCAATCTTGTTTCTAATGTCATTATTCTTCTTTTTAAATCAGCTACTTCATCTTCTATGCCCTTTGCCAAGGCAAAATTCTGACCAAAGAGAAGAAAACTACTCCATAAAAATGTAACTACTATAATTTTCGTAATTCCTTGTCGAGTAGACATCTTTTATAACCTCCTTCGATTATTTAATGCCCCTCACAGAACCGTGCTTGCAGATTTCCCATTAATTGCAACTGCGACGCATTTGCAATTATATCTTAAAAAAAATTAAATTATCATTCTTTCCTTAATATCCCGGCTATCTTCTTTGCCCAATCTTGCGCGCGCTTTTGACTGGATTCAATCTCTCCGTCAATCTTTAAGGAATCGGCAATAATCCGGGCTCCACAGCTCTTTAGTCTCTTTTCCAAAATATTCACTGCTTCACAGAATGTATCAGGATACATCTCGCTATCGCCGCAGCCAAAGATGGCTGTCCTTTTGCTTCCTAGATTTACCTGCCTTAACCCTTGCTCAAAAGGAACAAAATCATCCTGAAGCTCACCCATTCCCCAGGTAGAGCTTCCTAATATAATTGCATCATATTCCTTTAATTCCCCGGGTTGTGTATCCTTTACATTCTTCAACCTCACCTCAAGGCTGCAAGACCCCAAAGCCTCTTTTACAGATTTAGCCACATTCTCTGTATTTCCTGTGCTGCTACCATAGATAATAAGTATCTTAGACATTTGGTATAATCAGGTTTAACACCCCTCCAACAACCAAAGCAGTTAATATCATGATTAGGGCTGACTTTAACATATCCTTAGTCCCTAATTCTCTGACTAACACAATAAAGGTAGCTACACAGGGAAAATAGATAGCCAAAATTGTTGAACCAATAATTAACTGTTTGGTAGTAAGATTAAGCGGCCCAAGCATTCCCACAGCAATATCCTTTCTTAAAAATCCTACTAAAAGCGCGGACATTGCTTCACGGGGTAGGCCCCATAAACCACTCAATATGGGAGAGAAAATCCTGGCTAAAAAGTCAATTATCTTTAACCTATAGAGAATATTTACCACTAAGATGCCCAATAACACATAAGGAACAGCAGAGACTAAAAACGCCTTTGTTCTCATCCAGAGTTTTTTAGTTACCGCAAAGAATTGAGGAATACGATAAGGTGGAATCTCTAAGATTAACTCTGGACTTTCGCCTTTTAAAAGACGATGGAGAATTCGCCCCAAGATAAACCAAAGCAAAATTAAAACTGTAAATACGACGGCAACAAATTGACCTCCCCTCTGGCCCACTAAACCAATAATCATCGCAATCTGAGCCATACAAGGAACAGCAATCGCCATAAGGGTGGCAGCGATAAATTTCTCTCTTCTTACCTGCGATAGACGTGTAGCTAAAGCACCGGGGACATTACAGCCTAAACCCAAAATCATGGGAACAATAGCGTAACCATGCAATCCCAACCGGTGCATAATGTTATCAACCAATACTCCCAAGCGAGGAAGATAGCCAAAATCCTCCAATAATCCCAGAATAAGATAGAAGCTAAAGATGTAAGGTAAAATCATCGCAAAGGGAACAAATAAGCCAGTAGTTAATAGTCCAAAGGATTGACCAAAATCAATCTTTCCTTCGATAAGATGACCAACAAGAATATTATGTAAAAAGCCTCCTGCTCCTAAAAATAGGCTTAATTTCATCATCAATGGAAGCCAAAAAAATTCAAAGATTGGCTCAAAGACATTACTGATTAACCCTTCGCCAATAAAACGGATAATCTTAAAGGAAATAAAGATTATTGCCAAGGCGATTGGTGTTCCACTTAAGGGCTTGATACTTAAATCCTCTAATGTTTCCAGGAATCTGTGATGCCGATGATGCAATTTTTGCACTTCTTTGACAATTTTACCAATCTCCTGCCAGCGCTGGATGTCAGGGGATATCGGCTGCTTTAGAGCTTTTACCCCGTTTGAAGCCCCACCGCCTATGGCGGGATTACTTCGGACGGGGCTTACTTCAGCAAGACGAATAATTAATTGATGCATCCCTTCACCAGTCAAACCACAAGTAGGAACAACTGGCACACCCAAAATTTGCTCTAATTTTTCCACATCAATTTCAATTCCTCGATGCTTTGTCTCATCCCAGATGTTTAAAGCAACAATAAGAGGAATGTTTCTTTCTAATAACTGCAAGGTTAAATAAAGGTTTCTCTCTAAATTAGTGGCATCCACAACATTAATGACCAAATCTGCGTCTTTTAACATCTGAACAGCCACTTCTTCAGCTTTACAAGTTGGCTCTAAAGTATAGGTTCCCGGTATATCAACCCCGGCGAATCTCTCATCTTCAATCTTTAAAAAACCTTGAGTAAACTCTACGGTTGTTCCTGGATAGTTAGAGATGATAACCCGCGCACCAGTCAGGCGGGAGAATAGCGCAGACTTTCCAACATTGGGATTACCCATTAATAATATCTTTCTCATTTTTCAATATTAATCAAAATCTTCTTTGCCATACCAAATCCAACAGCAATCTGGAAATTATCAATTTTAATAACTTGTGGGCCGCGCATAAATTGAGCACTTACCTTGCTAATCTTCTTCCCTGGCCTTATTCCTATACTCTCCAGTCGCCTAATCAAACCCGCTCCACCTTGAAGCTCAACAACAACTCCATTCTGTCCTGTTTTAAGTTGTGTTAGATCTAAAATCATTGGCGCAATAAAATTGCAATTGCGACACAGTTGCAATTATGTTTTAAAAAAACTTTTGATTAACTATTTTTTATCTTTTGCAGACAATTCTTACAATAACCGCGGATACCTAAGCGATGCTCAACTGTCTTAAAACCAAATCTCTTACATACCCTTTCTTGCAATCTCTCAATCTCCTCTTCTTTAAACTCAATAATCCTGCCGCATCTTACGCAGATTAAGTGATCATGATGAGGCAAGCCAAAATTTTTCTCGTATTGAGGTCTATTCTGACAGCGGAAGACCTCCTTAATTAAACCAGAATTAATCAAATACGGAAGTGTCCTGTAGATGGTTGCCATAGAAAGAAGATGATTCTTTTTGTGTAATTTATCATAAAGCTGCTCAATATCAAAATGACCATGAAAAGAAAACATAGTTTCTAAAATAAGTTCTCTTTCCGGAGTAAACTTCAATCCTTTGGCTTTAAGATAGTCTCTAAATTTTCCCTCTATTGTATCCATTCTTATTGCGACTAATTCTCAATTGCAATTGTATCTTTAATTATTCCTTCTGTCAAGAAGAATTTTTATAAGCACCGATGACAACAAATCCGCCTTGACCATAACCAGGTTTTGGTCGCTCTATCTTTTTTACTTTCTGCGGCAGATGAAAGATTGTCTGATAAATTGAGAATTTAGAGAACCCGGCATCTTTTAGTAAATTTATTATTTCATTTACAGAGAAAAAATTTGCCTCTTTATAAAATATGCTCTTTTTCGTTTGATAAAATCTTCCTAAGAAACTGTCTTTATCAACAATGGCCAAGATAAGCCTACCCCTGTTTCTTAAAGCCCTTCTTGCTTCACAAATTACCTTCTTTGGATTCTTGACAAAGCAAATCGTAATTGCAATCAGAACAAAATCAAATTCTTTATTCTGATAAGGCAAATTCTCGCCCCGGCCTTCCTTCACCTGGATGCCGCGCTCGCGGGCAATGATCAGCATCTTTTTTGAAGGGTCAACGCCATAGGCAATATTCAAAGCAGAAGCAAATCTTCCGCTGCCTACGCCGATCTCAAGACCTTTACCTTTTTGGGGAAGAACCTTCTTGATTGCCTCAATCTCTGATAGATATGCAAACCTGTTTTTCTCATACCAGGCATCATACTTCTTGTAATAACGGTCAAATAAGTCCATAAGCGCACTATTAAAGATCCAAGTCTGCCCACCAGCCATCATAGAATTGTTTTAGGTGTTGGTAGGTTTGACTATCAAAAGCACTTCTTTTTACGTCCTTCTCCTTAAACGAGTAACGATAATTAGCGCAATAGGCAAGAAGTATGTCCTTTGCATGGTTGATTCTCTTTATCATCTCCTCACAGTGTTTTTTCTCTTTGTCACTACATCTGTCCGGATGATATTTAAGAGAAAGACCTCGATACGCCTCTTTTATTTCTTCTAAGGTAGCTATATTTCCAAGGCCTAATAATTTTCTTGCCTCATCAATCTGTTTAAAATTAATCATTCGATAAACCTATTGCATTGTAACATAAGTTCTTAACAATTCCTATTCCCCGTCATTTCCGTGAAGCTTGTCCCCGCGAAAGCGGGGAGCGAGAATCCAGAAGACTTCTTCCTATGGATTGCCCGATCAAGTCGGGCAATGACGATATGGTAGTAACTATTAATAATTTATGTCACAGAGCACTAGAATGAAGTCTTCTACTCTTATGCTCTAAGAAAGGGGGCAGGTGCCTGTGGGGCAACTTGAAGAAGAACTGCTTTTATCTGAGGGGTTACCGACAGCAAATGGGGCAAATATCTTTTTAATATTTTTACTACCGCATTTTTTACAAATCATTTCTTCACTCTTTGATGTTTGCCCAATCAAAAGATCAAACCCTGCTTTACAATCGTTACAAATATAAGAATAAATTGGCATCTCTTCCTCCCTGCCTGCCTACCGTCAGGCAGGCCTAAACATAAAGTTTGAGCTTTTTCTCAATCTCAGATTTGGGCACTGCTCCAACAATTGTATCAACGATGTTGCCAGCTTTAAAAATACCTAAGGTGGGAATACCCATTATTCTGTATTCCTGGGCAGTTCCTGGTGCCTGATCAACATTAACTTTACAAACCTTAAGTATTCCTTCATATTCCTTGGCTATCTCTTCAACTACTGGTGCAACCATAAAACAGGGCATACACCACGGCGCCCAGAAATCTACCAATACGGGAATGCTCGAGTTAAGAACCTCTTGTTTAAAATTTTCGTCAGTTATCTTCAGCTCTTCCATATTTTTTCTAACCTTACCTAATCAAAAGTCTATTCTTTACCTTCTTTGCGCCAAAAAATTTTATTGTGAAATCTTTTGCCTTTTTCTCATCAAATAATTTGCAGGAGAAGATATTAATGAAGGCCTTATTCCATAATTCTGAAAAATGAGCAACAATAGAACTTGTTTCAATTAGTTGAACGAGGGAATAACCGGCAGTGTAACCTTTGCCAAAACCAAATCTTTCGATGAATGGCTTTCCATATTTTTGCATTTTTATCAGGCGGCAGAGTTTATTGACAAATTCCTCAATCTTTTTCTTTGAGCTTATCATCTCTGGCCGGCAGCCTTCTAAATCCAATATTAGCTCCATCCCATAAACTTTTTTCTTCATCTAGTCCCCTCCTTCTTCCTTTTTTATATCACCACAGAAGATAATGTCAATCATAAAGTTGTTGATATTTACTAAAAAGGGATGAGGTCGGTTTTTTCATCTATCCTTAAGATAACAGCGCACAGCAATCTTGCTGCATTTTCTAAATCACTCAAACTGAGTATTTCCACGGTGCTGTGCATATATCTGAGGGGGATGCTCACAAGTGCCGTGGCAACCCCGCTCTTCGTAAGTTGAATTGCGTTAGCATCTGTTCCTGTTGCCTTGGATATCCCTTCTACTTGATAAGGAATCTTTTCTTTATCTGCTGTTTTTATAAGAAGCTCAAAAATCCTTTGGTTGATATTTGGGCCCCTGGCAATAACAGGGCCTTTTCCTAATTTTATCTCTCCAAATTTTTTCTTATCCATCGTAGGAAAATCCGTGGCAAAGGCAACATCTACAGCAATGCCAACATCTGGCGTAATTCCATAGGCACTTGTCTTTGCACCCCTTAAACCCACCTCTTCTTGAACTGTCGCCACCCCATATACAGAGGCTTTAACCTTTTCTTGAGAAAGTAATCTTAAGGTCTCATTTACGACAAAGGCACCTGCCCTATCATCAAAACCCCTGCCGACAACCAAATCATTACCAATACTATCAAATCCGACTGCGCTAACCGCAACATCGCCAATATCTAAAATAGAGCGGGCTTCCTTTTCATCCCTTGCGCCGATATCTATCCACAGCTCTTCACTCTTTGCTAATCTCTTGCGTTCCTCTTCCTCCAAAAGATGAACATGTTTTCTGCCAATTACCCCGAGGACCCTTCCCTTTTTCGTTTTAATCCAGACCC
>JADHWR010000001.1 GCA_016783355.1 Candidatus Omnitrophota bacterium
ATCTTATTGCTCTTTGCATATACACGTAAACCTGATCGAGAAATACGTTTTAAATTCTTGAGTGCGGGCAGCCCATTTTCAAAATATTTTAAATAAACACGCAGGTTTTCTTGTTTTTGCTCAGTGCCTGACTCAATGACTTTAAAATTTTCAATATAACCCTCTCTCTTTAAGATATCTAAAATTGATTTTATCATATTAGAAGCGGGAATCTGAGTCCATTCCTTTTTTACGAAAGATGCATTTCTGATTATAGTAAAAATATCAGCGATTAAATCTGTTCTTGCCATAGCTCACCAACTTGCCTTCTTTACTCCTGGCAACATTCCCTGCCAGGCTAACTCGCGAAAGCAAATTCGACACAGGCCAAATCTGCGCAGATAACCGCGAGCTCTGCCGCATATTCTGCAACGATTATACTTTCGTGCAGAAAACTTGGGTTTCTCTTTCCATCTTGCTATCTGTGATTTCTTTGCCATTAGCTCCTACCCTTATGACCTCACTTGAAAAGGCATTCCAAATAACTTCAATAATTCATGGGACTCTTCGCTTGATTTAGTATTCTTAAAAACAATAGTTATATTCATTCCCTGAACGCGACTTACCCGATCATAATCTATCTCAGGAAATATTGTCTGCTCAGAAATTCCCAATGAAAAATTTCCTTTCTTATCAAAAGAAGAATCCGACACACCGCGAAAATCACGAATCCGGGGCAGGACCACATTAATCAACCGATCTAAAAAATCATACATCCTTCCACGGCGCAAAGTAACCTTTAGGCCAACTGCCGCTGCCTCTCTGAGTTTAAAATTGGATATTGCTTTCTTTGCCTTTCGAATAACCGGCATCTGCCCTGTTATTAATGCCAGCTCCTCCTTGCATTTTTCTAAAATCTTAAAATCATTAATTGCCTCGCCCACACCCATATTAACAACAATCTTTTCCAGGCGGGGCACGGCGTATCTGTTCTTTAAATTGGACCTTTCCTGTATCTGAGGAATAATCTGATTACGGTATTTTTCCAATAGACGTGGTATCATAATAATGACCTTCCCCTTGAGCGAGGACAATTTTGGGCTCTGCCGAGACAGGACCCGTCCCCGTACCATACGGTACGGGGCCCGCTTGTTTTACTACACAAAGCATCATAGGATATTCTTGCATCTTTTACAAATTCGCACCTTTGTTCCGTCAGCTAAATTTTTAAAACCTGCACGCACAGGCCGATTGCAATTCTTGCAAATCAACATAAGATTAGATGCGTGAATAGGAGCAGGTATTTGAATAACTCTTGCTTGCGGCTCCTGCTGAGTGGGACGGCGGTGCTTTGAGACCTTATTTACCCCTTCCACAATTGCACGATTGAGATGAGGGAAAAACCGCAAGACCTTGCCTCTTTTTCCTTTATCTTTACCGGCAATTACCTCAACCGGATCATCTCTTCTAATCCTAAGCATTATTTTCTTAACCCGCGATGTTATAAAACTTCTGGTGCGAGTGATATAATCTTTGTAAACTGCTTCTCTCTTAATTCTCGTGCTACAGGGCCAAAAACGCGCGTTCCTTTTGGATTTAATTGCTCATCAATAAAAACGCAGGCATTATGGTCAAACCTAATGCTTGAACCATCGGGTCTTCTTACGCTCTCCCTGGTCCTGACAATAACAGCGCGGCAAACCTCTCCCTTTTTAATCAAGGCGTTAGCTTGTGATTCTTTCACGTTAACCTTGATGATATCCCCTAATTTAGCAAAGTGTGAACCTTTCTTGCCTAAAACCCCAATGACAGAGGCAATCTTTGCACCGCTATTATCCGCCACCTTTAAAATTGTGCGCATCTGAATCATTTCAGGACCTCAACAAGACGCCAGCGTTTATCGCGGGATAAAGGCCGGGTTTCTGCAATCTTTACCCTATCTCTACACTTGGCTCTATTTTTCTCGTCATGTACCTTGAATTTTTTGTACCTTTTAATAACCCGGCCATAGCGTGGATGTTTTGTTAATCGGGCAACCCTTACCACTATGGTTTTCTGCATCTTATCACTGACAACTATGCCAATACGCGTCTTTCTCTTTGTCTTTTTCATTTTACTTTTTTTAATCTTAACATTGTCTCAATCCGTGCGATACTTTTACGTGTTGCTTTAAATAAATGGGGCTTCTCAACCATTCCGGTATAACGCTGTTGATTCAGCTTAAATAATTGCTCCTCTAATTGCTTCCTCTTTTCTCTTAATTCCTGCTCTGAGAGAGCCTGTAATTCTTTTATCTTCACCCCATTAGACATCAATCTACCTCCAACCTCGTCCACCTACGCGGTGGGACAAAGATACTATCCTTACTTATGAAAACGGGAAACGAATTTCGTCTTAAAAGGCAACTTGTAAGCGGCAAGCCGGAAACAGTAGCGCGCAAAATCTTCAGGAATACCACCCAATTCAAAAAGAATCCTTCCCCTCCTTACCACGCATACCCAATGGTCTAAATCACCCTTACCTTTACCCATGCGAGTTTCTGCGGGTTTCTTTGTCACTGATTTGTCTGGAAAAACACGTAGCCATAACTTTCCGCTCTTGCGCAGCTGCCTGGCTAAAATTACACGCACAGATTCTATCTGTGAATTCTTAAGCCAGCCGTTCTCTAAGCTCTTTAGACCAAACTCGCCAAAGCCTATCAGGCAACCGCGCGTGGCAATTCCCTTTCTTTTTCCCCGTTGAGATTTTCTGTATTTAACTCTTTTTGGTGCCAACATAAATCCACACCTTAACCCCTATTGAGCCGTATGCCGTCTGCGCCTGCGCATATCCATAATCAATATCTGCCCGTAAGGTAGAAAGAGGAATTTTGCCCTCTCGATAAGTCTCTCGGCGCGCAATCTCCGCACCCCCTAAACGCCCGGCAACACTAATCCGCACGCCTTCGGCACCGCTTGCTCTTACCTCTTCTATTGCTCGTTTAATCGCTCGCCGAAAAGCCACCCTTTTCTCTAATTGAAAGCATAAATTCTCACCAACCAACTGCGCGCAAAGACGAGGCTGCTTAATCTCCACAATATCAATGGAAACTTCATTTTTAATTAAATTATTTAAATCCTCTCTTAAGCGCTCAATATCCTGTCCACGCCGGCCAATAACTATGCCCGGGCGCGCCGTAAAAATCTTAATCTTTACTCGCTCAGATAAACGCTCAATAATTATTTCATTTATTGCTGCGTGAATTAAGCGCGATTTTATAAATTTGCGAATTTGATAATCTTCCCAGATATTAACAGAGTACTTCCGCACAGATACAAACCAACGGCTCTTCCAGTCTTTCGTGTAACCAATCCTCTGTATTAATGGACTTACCTTCTGCCCCATATTCCCTCACTTCTTAATGTCTAATTCAATCCTTATATGCGCAGTTCTGTGTTTAATGGGAACTGCTCTGCCAAAAGCAGCTGCCTTGAATCTTTTCCAGATTGGACCATTATCACAGGTAATCCTGGATATATAAAGCCCTTCTGCCTTGAACCCCTTTACCTTGGCATTGGCTATGGCTGAATCCAAAATCTTAATCAGATACTCCTTTGCAGACTTATTTATATTCAGTAAAACTGCTCTTGCGTATAATGCGCCTCGACCACGGATAAGATCAATAACCTGTCTTACTTTTTTGGGCGAAATCCGCAAAAAGCTTCCTTGTGCTTTTGCAATCATTACGTCTTCTCCGGCGCTTTCTTTGCTTTCACGCCTCCGTGTTTTCTAAATATTCGCGTAGGAGCAAATTCCCCGAGTTTGTGCCCGACCATATTCTCAGTAATAAAAACAGGGACATGTTTTCTGCCGTCATGCACAGCAAAAGTCAAACCAACAAAATCAGGAGTAATGGTTGAACGTCTCGACCATGTCTTAATTGCCTGACGCATGCCTACTCTTTTTGCCTGATCAACCTTCTTTAATAACTTTTCATCAACAAATGGGCCTTTTTTTATTGAACGTGGCATCTTCTACTTCCTTCTTTTTACAATAAACCGATCAGAATACTTTCCCTTTTTTCTCGTTTTAAACCCCTTTGTCGGCATACCCCAGGGAGAAACCGGATGAGGATTGCCTTGGCCTGCCTTACCTTCTCCTCCTCCATGGGGATGGTCAACGGGATTCATCGCCACGCCGCGAACGTGCGGCCGAAAACCCAACCACCGCCTCCTGCCTGCTTTACCATAAGATATCTCGCTATGTTCAACATTTCCTACCTGACCAATAGTGGCATGACATTTTGTAGATATTAACCTTATCTCTCCTGAGGGCAACCGCAGATGAACAAAGTCTTTTTCACGGGCACTAATTAAAGCGCCTGCTCCTGCACTGCGCACAATCTGACCACCCTTTCCCGCAACCAACTCAACATTATGAACCATCATCCCTATCGGTATAAGAGAAAGCAACATGTGATTGCCTGGTTTTAAATCCAGGGCTTCGTTTCTTGAGGAAGCTACCTCATTGCCTATTTTTAATCCTAAAGGAGCAAGGATATATCTTTTTTCTTTATCTGGATATTCAACTAAGGCAATGTGTGCCGCACGATTAGGATCATATTCAATTGCGAGAACCTTTGCCAAAGAGTTGAATTTATCGCGCTTAAAATCAATGAGGCGGTACAATCGCTTATGCGCGCCTCCTCGATAGCGAACAGTTATCCGACCATAAACATTTCTACCCCCCGAGCTCTTAAGGGGACGGACTAAAGATTTCTCTGGTCTTTTCTTTGTGAGCTCCTTTGAATCACAAAGTTTAGTCCAGCGTAAACTCGGCGTTGTCGGTTTAAACTTTTTAATTGCCATTAACTAACCTGTATTTTTCCTCCGAAAGCAAGCGTAACCACAGCCTTTTTATAATCTGGAGTTTTACCCCACTGAAAACGAACCCTTCTCAATTTACCCGGAGCAACCAACGTATTAACCCTCTTTACCTTTACCTTATAAATTTCTTCTACAGCCTTTTTAATCTGTAATTTGGAACTGTCTTTTGCCACAAGAAAAAAGTATTTTGCTTGTGCCTCTTGTGCTGCTGATTTTTCTGTGCTCAACAATGCCTTAATCGTGCCTCTGGAAGATGCCATTTTTTATCCTCGCCGTTAAAATGCTGAGTGCCGCTTTTGTAATCAGAACTTTATTTACACCCAATATTTCATAAGCATTGGTGCTGCTGGCCAAATCAATATTAAAGAATCTAATATTTTTTGTTGCGCGTTTAATATTCTCATCCATCTTTTCTAAAAGCAAGAGTATATTTTTGCTGCCTAATTTCAGATTATCGAGGAAGACCACAGCTTCTTTTGTCTTCGCCTTATTAATCTTCAACTCTTTGAGAAGTAAAAAGTTATTATCTTTCAATTTCGCATTAAGCGAAGATTTTAAAGCAAGAATTCTAATTCTCTTTGGTAATGAATAACTAAAATCCCGGGGATGCGGGCCAAAAACAACGCCGCCGCCCCTCCATAGAGGACTTCGTATAGAGCCAGCGCGCGCTCGGCCTGTTCCCTTCTGTCTCCATGGTTTCGCTCCACTACCAGAAACTTCTTCACGAGTTCGCGTGTTTGCTTGACCCTTACGTTGATTGGCACGATACATCCTCACAGCTTGATAAATGACATTCTGATTAACTTGGCCGTCAAAAATCTCCGGGTCTAGCTCTATTTTTTCTACTTTTTTGCCTTCTTGGCTCAATACAGAAAGTTCAAATTTTGTCATTCTTCTTTTTTGCTTTCCTGATTCTCACTGTGCTATTTATATGGCCGGGAATTGCACCTTTTATTGCCAACAGATTGTTGTCTTTATCTATTTTTACTATCTTCAGATTCTGGATAGTAACACGGCGATTTCCCATATGCCCGGGTAAGTGTGTCCCCTTCCAAACTCTTCCCGGCTCTGTAGATGGGCCTATAGAGCCAATACGCCGATGGGACGTAGAGCCATGGCCCCCGGGGCCGCCGCTCCAATTCCAACGCTTCATTCCTCCTTGAAAACCACGGCCTTTGGAAGTACCGCTGACATCAATGCTCTCGCCAATCTTAAGTAGCGAAGACTCGCTAATCTCTACAACAGTCACCGGCAAGAACTTCCCACTCTCAGAATAAATATGCGTCATCCCTAATTTTTTCCCCGATAAGTCTGGCATTTTATTTAATCTCTACATCCACCCCTGCCGACAGATTCAATTTTCTTAATGCATCGATTGTTCTGGCTGTCGGTTCTAAAATCTCTAAAAGCCTTTTATGCACGCATAACTGAAATTGCTCGCGCGATTTTTTATCAATAACCGGCGAGCGTAAAACCGTATAAATCTCTCTCTTTGTCGGAAGAGGAATCGGCCCAACCAAGTTTGCGCCAGAGCTCTGGACAGTAGCGATAATATCCTTTACCGCCTGATCCAAAAGACGATAATCATAGGCCTTTAGCTTAATGCGTATCTTTTGCATTTACCCTCGTTTCACTCGGGAGAAACCAGACTCTGGTTACTATTTATAGAGCAACTTCAGAAACTACACCTGCACCGACAGTACGTCCGCCTTCACGAATAGCAAAGCGCGATTCTTTCTCCATAGCAATCGGTATAATCAGCTCTATCTCTAAGCTGACATTATCTCCGGGCATAACCATCTCTACGCCATCAGGTAACTTTGCTATTCCGGTAACATCGGTGGTGCGGAAATAAAACTGTGGACGATAACCGCTGAAGAACGGCGTATGTCTTCCTCCCTCTTCCTTGGTTAAAATATATACCTCTGCTTTAAATTTAGTATGTGGAGTAATTGAACCAGGATGTGCAATGACCATTCCGCGCTCCAGGGCTTTTTTCTCCACGCCTCTCAGAAGCAGTCCAACATTATCCCCTGCTTGTGCCTCATCAAGAATCTTTCTAAACATCTCCACGCCTGTAACAACAGACTTAAATGGCTCGGCTCGTAATCCAACAATCTCTATCTCGCTGCCAGTCTTTACCCTGCCACGCTCAACCCTGCCTGTGCCAACAGTTCCCCGGCCCTCAATGGAAAAAACATCCTCCACTGCCATCAGAAATGGTTTGTCCAATTGACGAACAGGCATAGGAATAAAATCATCTACAGTCTTCATTAACTCTAAAATTGGCGCACATTTGGGACAGTCATCTTTGGCACAACCACAGCTCATCGCGTTTAAAGCACTCCCCTTTACAATTGGAATTTTATCCCCGGGAAAATTATATTTAGTCAGCAGCTCCCTAACTTCCATCTCTACCAATTCAATCAATTCCTTATCCTCAACCGTATCTACCTTATTTAGAAACACAACTATTGCCGGAACATTTACCTGGCGCGCCAGAAGAATATGTTCACGTGTCTGAGGCATCGGTCCATCAGCAGCAGAAACCACAAGGATTGCTCCATCCATCTGTGCAGCGCCGGTAATCATATTCTTAATGTAGTCGGCATGTCCCGGACAGTCAATGTGAGCGTAATGCCGATTTTCTGTCTGATATTCAACGTGGGCGATATTAATTGTTACTCCTCTTTCTTTTTCCTCAGGTGCATTATCAATCGAATCAAATGTCCTTACGGATGCCAATCCCTTTTTATTGAGCACCATCGTCATTGCTGAAGTCAATGTCGTCTTTCCATGATCAACATGACCAATGGTCCCAATATTTAAATGTGGCTTTGTCCGGATAAACTTTTCTTTTGCCATTATTTACCTCCTTTATCCAGAAACCTCTGTTTTTCTTCCAATAATCTTCTCTGCTATATATGAAGGCACCTGCGCATAATGCGAGGGCTCCATTGTATAAGAACCGCGACCTGTCGTCAAGGATCTTAGTGTGGTTGCGTAGTCAAAGATCTCTGCCAGAGGAGTAAAAACGTTAATTATTCTCAAATTCTTCCGTTGATGAAGAGCATTGATTCTCGCTCGCCGACTATTCAAATCTCCAATTACCACACCCATAGATTCCTCAGGAACAACAATCTCCATATCCATAATCGGTTCTAAGAGTATAGGCCCTGCCTTCTTTATTCCGTCACAAAAGGCAAGACTTGCTGCCATTTGAAAAGCTAAGTCAGAAGAATCCACCTCATGAGAAGAGCCATCCATTAATGTCACGACCACATCTATCACCGGGAAACCTGCAAGTGCTCCGCTTTTCGCTGCAGACATTATTCCTTCTTTGACTGAAGAAATAAACTCCCGCGGTATTGCTCCACCCTTCATTTTATTAACAAAACTCAATCCCGCTCCCGGGGTCTCTTGCGGCTCCATTTCTATCACCACATGGCCATACTGGCCCCGACCGCCGGTTTGCTGAATAAACTTACCAGTAGAGACCACCTTTTTCGTAATTGTCTCCCGATAAGAAACAAAGGGCCGGCCCATCCTGGTTTCAACATTAAACTCGCGCAATAACCGCTCAGCCATAATCTCTAAGTGAAGTTGACCCATTCCTGAAATTAGTGTCTGGCCAGTATCTTCATTGTGAGTTAATATGAAGGTTGGGTCTTCGTCTTGTAATTTTCGTAAAACCAAACCTAATTTATCCTGTTCATCCTTTTTTACGGGCTCTATACTCATCGATATAACCGGTTGAGGAAAACGAATCTTCTCCAAAAGAATCGGTGCCTCTTTTTCACAAAGGCTATTTCCTGTTCGTGTCTCCTTTAAGCCGACTAATACACCAATGTCTCCCGCCTGCAACTCCTCTACAACCTCCTGGCGATTGGCATGCATACGAACAATCTTGCTTACCCTTTCCTTTGTTCTTTGCGTAGCATTATAAATATAGGAACCAGTAGATACTCTTCCAGAATAGACGCGCACAAAGTGTAATTTTCCGACATAAGAATCAATCATTACCTTAAAACACAAAGCGCAAAAAGGTGCATCAGTCGAGGCCACCCTCTCTTCATAATCATCAGTCCGAGGCTGTATTCCTTTTACTGGCGGGACCTCTAATGGAGAAGGAAGATACTCGCAGATTGCATTTAACAAAGGTGCTATCCCTTTATTTTGTAGAGAGGAACCGCAGAGGACCGGCACAAATTTATTTTTAACTATTGTACGCCGCAACGCTTTCTTAATCTCATCCTTTTTTATAGGTTTATTATGAATAAATTTATCCATAATTATATCGTCTGCTTCTGCCAAATGCTCAATAAGAATTGTGTGGTACCGATTGGCCTCTTCTCTTATATCTTGAGGAATAGGCTGCTGTTTTTCTTCTTTACTCGATTCATCTCCATAGACAATCAATTTCTCTTCCAATAAATCAATGATGCCTTTAAATTCATTCTCCTTGCCATAAGGCAACTGAATGGGGGCTATATTCGCTCCTAACCTGCTCTGCATCTGTTTAATCACAGCAAAAAAATCTGCCCCGGTTCTGTCCATCTTATTGACAAAGGCAATACGTGCAACTTCATATTTATCTGCCTGGCGCCAGACAGTCTCTGATTGCGGCTCAACTCCGCCCACGGCACAAAAAACAACCACACATCCATCAAGAATCTTTAAAGACCTTTCCACTTCAGCAGTAAAATCAACATGTCCGGGTGTATCAATAATGTTTATCCGATGATTAACCCATTGACAAGTCGTTGCCGCAGCAGTAATCGTAATACCCCGTTCCTGTTCTTGCTCCATCCAATCCATTACTGCTGTACCCTCATTAACCTCTCCTAACTTATAAGTCCTTCCTGTAATATACAGAATACGCTCTGTAGTTGTTGTCTTGCCTGCGTCGATGTGGGCAATCAGACCAATATTGCGAATATTCTTTAGTTTATGCATTTATTTACCATTTAAAATGGGCAAATGCCCGATTTGCCTCAGCCATCTTATGCAAATCGTCTCGCTTTTTAATCACTGCCCCTTCTCCCCGGAAACTTGCTACTATTTCATCAGCCAGCTTCTCTTGCATTGACTTTCCCTTTCTTCCCCGCGCAATATTTCTCATCCAACGCAAGGCTAAAACAATACCCCTCTCCCTCCTTACCTCTGTGGGTACCTGGTAAGTAGCGCCTCCAATGCGACGAGACTTAACTTCTAATCGTGGACGAGTATTATCTAAGACCTTAGAAAAAATCTTTAAAGCATCTGATTCGCCAAGGCGCTCTTTTGCCAACTCAAAGGCACCATAGACAATACGTTGGGCAGTGGATTTTTTGCCATCAAGCATAACCATATTGATAAATTTACTTACTACCTTATTCTTGAACCTTGGGTCTAATTGAATTTTCTTCTCTGGTACTCTTCGCCTTCTCATTTCGGCCTCTTTGCCCCATACTTGGAGCGTGACCTCATCCTCTTCTCCACCCCTGCTGTATCTGATGTCCCACGAATAATATGATAGCGCACGCCGGGTAAATCCTTAACCCGGCCGCCTCTAATCAAAACAATAGAATGTTCTTGTAAATTATGACCCTCGCCAGGTATATATGCCGTAATCTCCATGCCTGAAGTTAACCGCACACGTGCAATTTTGCGCAAAGCAGAATTTGGCTTTTTGGGAGTCATTGTACGTACCTGCACACATACACCCCGCCTTTGCGGACATCGGCCCAATGCGGGGGATTTGGTTTTTTTCGTCTTTCTCTTCCTTCCCAATCTGATTAGCTGTACAATTGTAGGCATAATTTTACTAAGTTACCTTTTCCATCTGCGCCTCTCGATGTGCAATAAAGCCGGTTCCTGCAGGAATTAAATGTCCAACAATCACATTTTCCTTCAATCCATATAAAACATCCCGTGCACCACGAGAAGCAGCATCGGTCAAAACCCGTGTTGTCTCCTGGAAGCTTGCTGCAGAAATAAAGCTATCTGTGCTCAATGATGCCCTGGTAATACCTTGCAACTGTGGTGTGGCTGAAGCAGGAGTGCCGCCCTTTTTCATCACACGCTCATTCTCGGTTTTAAATCTCAATTTATCCACTAATTCTCCAGGTAAAAATTCTGTATCTCCAGAGTCTTCTATACGCACTTTCTTCAGAATCTGTCGAATAATCAATTCAACGTGCTTATCACTAATCTGCACCCCTTGTAAACGATAGACTTCCTGAATCTCATTCAAAAGATACTCTGCAAGTCTTTTGTCTCCACAAATACGCAAGATTTCCTGAAGCACAACTGGTCCATCTGTAAGCTGGTCGCCGGCGCTGACGCGGTCCCCTTTATAAACGTTGGGGTGCTTACCATGGGGCATAATATACTCACGCTCCATGCCTGTCGGTGAACGGACAATAATTATTCGTTCGCCTTTCTTGCCTTCTCCAAATTCTACAAATCCATCAATCTCACTAATTATTGCCGGATTCTTTGGTCGGCGTATCTCAAATAATTCGGCAACGCGCGGCAGACCTCCTGTAATATCATGGGTTTTGGCAATGATGCGTGGGGTCTTCGCTAAACAGGCTCCTGCATTAATCTGCTCGGTATCCTTAACTAAAACATGGGCGCCTACGGGGAGCGGATAAAGACTGAGCACATCTTCTTTCTCATCTAAAATAACAATCTGAGGATGATATTCTTGTTTATGCTCCATCACTACTCGCTCAGTAACCTTGGTTACAGGATTAAACTCATCCTCAATACTAACTCCTGGAATTAAATCCTCAAATCTAACCCGGCCAGCTACTTCTGTCAAAATCGGAGAGTTATAAGGATCCCAATGGACAAAAGCCATTCCCTTCTCAGTCAAAGTCTTATCAGCAAAAGCAACCAGCCCTCCATAGGGTACGGTATAACGTTCAAGTTCCCGGCCTTCCTGATCATTAATACTAATTACGCCATTACGATTAAGCACAAGAAATTCTTTGCCCACCCTTACTATTTTTAAGTTATGGTAGGTTAATATGCCTTTGTTTCTTGATTTTATCGAAGAGCGCTCAATCACACGAGAAGCTGTTCCGCCAATATGAAATGTGCGCATAGTAAGTTGTGTGCCGGGTTCGCCGATACTCTGAGCAGCAATTATTCCTACTGCCTCGCCTAATTCAACCTGCTTTCCCCGGGCAAGGTCCCGGCCATAACAGGTGGCGCAAATCCCCCTTTCTGCCTCGCAGATAAGAACACTGCGTATCCTTATCTTCTCAATACCTAAACGCTCAATAATATCTGCCTTCTCTTCAGTAATCTCTTTGCCTGCCTCAACAATAACCTCATCAGTAATAATATCAACAATGTTATCGAGGGCAGTCCTTCCCACGATACGCTCGCGAAGAGGTATAACCACCTCATCTCCTTCAATAAGTGCGCTAACTGTAATTCCATTAAGTGTACCGCAATCCTTCCTGGTTACAATTATATCCTGAGCAACATCTACCAATCGGCGAGTAAGATATCCTGCATCAGCTGTCTTTAGGGCTGTATCAGCGAGTCCTTTTCTTGCGCCATGTGTGGAGATAAAATATTCAAGAACGGTTAAACCCTCACGAAAATTTGCTGTAATAGGAGTTTCGATAATCTCGCCTGATGGTTTTGCCATCAATCCACGCATTCCGCAAAGCTGCCTCACCTGCAGGCGCGAACCTCTTGCACCAGAATCAGCCATCATAAAGATTGGGTTAAAGGGTGTCATTTGCGAAAAGAGATAGTCAGTAACCCTATCTGTAGCATGTGTCCAGATATCAACAACACGATTAGATTTTTCTCTCTCTGTAATTATGCCGTCTTTATAAAGCGTATCTACTTTGTCAACCTCGTTCTGTGCCTTCTTTATAACCTCTGCTTTTTGTGAGGGAATATGCAAATCCCCAATGGCAATCGTGATACCCCCTAAGGTGGCAAATTCAAAGCCTTGTTCTTTTATTTCATCTAACAACTGAATTGTTCGTGCGTGACCAAAGCGTTTGTAGCATTCATCGATTATATCGGCAACCAAGAATCTATTTAATTCCCTATTTACAAATCCAAAACCCTCCGGCAGCACTTGATTGAAGATGATTCTTCCCACTGTTGTTGTAATTAGCCCTGTTGAGTCTTTAGCCTTTCTCTCATCCAGATCATATACCTTATTGACTTTCGTCTTTATCAATTCATGTAGGTCAATTATCTTATCGTTGTACGCAGAGAGTGCCGCCGCAGGCGTGCTAAAGATTAAATCCTTTATCTTGCCGGCAGAGCCTTGCTTGGTAAAATAATTGCAACCCAGAATGATATCCTGTGTAGGCGATGTAATCGGCCGGCCATTGGCAGGAGAAAACATATTATTAATCGAAAGCATTAAAAGCTTTGCCTCCATCTGTGATTCCAACGACAGGGGGACATGCACAGCCATCTGGTCACCATCAAAATCAGCATTAAAAGCGGCACATACCAAGGGATGGATCTTGATTGCCTTGCCCTCAATAAGTCTTGGTTGAAATGCCTGCATACTTAAACGATGCAAGGTTGGTGCGCGATTCAAAAGCACGGGATGGTCACTTACAACTTCCTCGAGAATATCCCAAACCTCAACCTTTCCCCGCTCAACCATTCGGCGTGCCCCCTTAATTGTATGAACAAAGCCTTTCTGGCATAACCTCTTAATAATAAATGGCTCAAATAACTCAACCGCCATCTGCTTGGGAAGACCGCACTCTTGCATTTTCAGTTTTGGCTCAACAACAATTACCGAACGACCAGAGTAATCTACACGTTTACCTAAAAGATTCTGCCTGAAACGACCCTGCTTTCCTTTAAGCATATCCGCAAGGGATTTTAGGGGTCGATTATTCGCCGTCAAGACTGCGCGGCCATGTCTTCCGTTATCAAAAAGCGCATCCACTGCCTCTTGAAGCATTCTTTTTTCATTGCGAATAATAATATCCGGAGAATTTAACTCAATCAGTTTTTTTAGACGGTTGTTGCGATTAATCACCTGACGATATAAATCATTCAAATCAGAAGTAGCAAATCTACCGCCATCTAAAGGAACCAGAGGCCTTAGGTCTGGCGGTATAACAGGAAGAACCTCCAAAACCATCCATTCAGGCTTGTTGCCTGACTTTTTATAATCCTCGACAAACTTAAGATTTTTTAATAACTTTCGACGAGAAAGATTATCTTTAGACTGAGCGAGGGTTTTTTTCATTCTGGCAATCAGCTCATCTAAATCTGCTTCCTTCAATAAATCCTGAATTGCCCCTGCTCCAATTTTAGAGACAAAACCTTTATGTTTTTGTCGTGCTTGTGTATTTTCCTCTTCTGGAAGAAGTTGGCCCCTTTTATACGGCGAATCGCCTGGCTCGCTCACAACGTATGCCTCATAATAAATTATCTTTTCCAACTCACGCAGCCCCAAACCCAATATGGCCGAAAGCCTGCCGGAGACAACCTTAAAAAACCAGACATGTGTTACGGGTGCGGCTAATTCTATCTGTCCCATGCGCTGACGGCGCACCATCGAATGCGCCACGGTTACGCCGCAACGGTCACAGGTAATTCCCTTAAACTTTATACCCTTATATTTGCCGCAGTGACACTCCCAGTCCTTCGCTGGCCCAAAAATCCTTTCGCAAAAGAGTCCATCTTTTTCCGGCTTAAGCGTACGATAATTAATTGTTTCTGCCTTTCTCACCTCGCCGCTTGACCAGCTGCGAATAACCTGTGGCGAGGCGATCTTTATACCTAAACTTTCAAATTGATTTGGGTTCTCCTCCCTTAGCTCCTGCTTTTCTATACGAATATCAAGACATAAAGCTTGTAATTCTTTCATCAATACATGAAATGACTCGGGAATTCCGGGAAAAATCCTTTGTTCTCCTTTGACAATTGCCTCGTAAATTTTTGTCCGGCCGCTAACATCGTCGCTTTTCACGGTAAGCATCTCTTGTAAAATAAAGGCAGCGCCATAGGCCTCTAAAGCCCAAACCTCCATCTCTCCTAAGCGCTGACCCCCAAACTGTGCCTTTCCTCCTAAAGGCTGCTGAGTAACTAAAGAATAGGGGCCTATAGAGCGGGCATGAATCTTCTCCTCAACAAGATGAATCAACTTCATCATATAAATATATCCCACAGAGATATTTTGGGCAAAGGGCTCGCCTGTATAGCCGTCAAAGAGTGTAATTTTACTATCCTCAGGTAGCCGTGCTTCTTTAAGCATTTGCCTTATTTCTTCCTCGCTTGCTCCATCAAATACAGGAGAGGCAACTTTTATACCCAGACTATGCGCTGCCCAACCAAGATGAGTCTCTAAAATCTGGCCGACATTCATGCGCGAAGGAACGCCTAAAGGATTTAAAACAATCTCGACTGGTTCCCCCGATGGCAAAAAGGGCATATCTTCTTCTGGTAAAATTCTTGCAACTATCCCCTTATTGCCATGACGGCCGGATAACTTATCTCCCTCTTGAAGCCTGTGCTTTGTAGCAATATAGACGATAACCTGCTTAAGAACACCGCTCGGTAATTCATCGCCCCGACGCACTGCTTCAATCTCCTGCTTCATCTGAATATCCAATGCCTTGATCTGTTCTACATAAGGCTGGTTTATCTGGTTTGTTTCAGGATACGTACTTAAATCTAAGTCTGTTAATTCCTCTCTATCTACTTTTAAAACGTCGCACAGCCGCCTCATTCTTTCTTTATTAAGGAATTCCCTCTCTTCCTTATAATATTGTTTTATCTCCTTAATTCTTTTCTGCTGGCGCAACTTCTCTTCTTTAGACTTCCTCCCTCGCTCTCGACGACTAAATTCATCAATATGCACGACGATACCTTCGATACCGGGCGGAACAACTAACGAGGTATCGCGCACATCTTCAGCTTTTTTACCAAATATTGCGCGCAAGAGTCTCTCTTCCGCAGAAAGCTCTGATTCAGTGGTCGGTGTAACCTTGCCAACAAGAATATCCCCTGGCTCAGCCCAGGCGCCAATGCGCACAATACCATTTTCGCCAAGACTAAGCAATGCCTCTTCGCTAACATTAGGAATATCCCGCGTAATCTCCTCGTTGCCTAAGCGCGTCTCTGTGGCTTCGATTTCCAACTTCTCGATATGAATAGAAGTAAAGGCATCTTCCTTGACTATCTTTTCAGAAATCAAGATTGCATCTTCAAAATTGTATCCTCGCCAGGGCATAAAGGCCACCAATAGGTTTCTGCCCAAAGCAAGTTCTCCATCTTGGGTTGCTATCCCATCGGCAATGATCTGACCTTCTTCTACAAAATCCCCTAACAAAACCAGCGGTCTTTGATTTATGCAAGTATCGGCATTGGTGCGCAGGAATTTCTTCAATCGATAAGTCTTTTTTCCAATGATGATTGTGGAGGCATCAACAAAGGTTACCTTGCCGGCCTCTTCGGCAATCACAACTGCACCAGAATCCTCTGCTATCTTCCTTTCCATCATTGTTCCTACAAGAGGTGCCTGCGGATTAAGCAGTGGCACTGCTTGACGCTGCATATTGGCTCCCATCAATGCGCGATTGGCATCATCGTGCTCTAAAAAAGGAATTAAGGAAGCGGATATCGAAATCAATTGCTTACAAGACACATCCATAAACTCCACCTTTTTGGCCGCAAGCTTGGGAAAATCAGCTTTAAAACGACAAGATACATCCTTCTCTAAAAGATGACCCCCCTTATCCAAGGCAGCATTAGCCTGCGCAATCACCTTTTGCTCATCCAGATCAGCAGTTAGGTATTCAATCTGCTTGGTTGCTTTTGCGTCTTTTACTTTGCGATAAGGTGTCTCTAATAAACCGAGGGGGTTAATCCGGGCATATGTAGTCAAGGAAGTAATCAAGCCGATGTTTGGACCCTCGGGGGTTTCTATGGGACAGAGACGGCCATAATGTGAAGAATGTATATCTCTTACCTCAAAACTGGCGCGCTCGCGCGAGAGGCCACCCGGACCCAAAGCACTCAGCCGGCGTTTATGGGTTAACTCCGCTAATGGATTTACCTGATCCATAAACTGCGAGAGTTGACCGCGTGTAAAAAAATCATGGATTTGATTGGAAAAAATTTTGAAATTTATGAGATGGTAAATGGTTAAGTCTTCTGTCTCGCCCATCAATGTCAATCTTTCTCGAATATTACGTTCAATTCGCGCAAGCCCAATGCGCACCTGATTCTGAGCTAATTCTGCTACAGTACGTACCCGCCGATTACCCAAATGGTCGATATCATCAATCTTTCCTTTTCCCTCTTTTAAACCGATAAGATAGTTAATAACCTTAATTACTGTTTCGTAATCAAGAACTCTTTTATCCAGAGGGGTATCCATTCCTAATTTGCGGTTGAGGATAAATCTGCCGCAGCGACTGAGGTCATACCGGCGCACATCAAAAAATAAGCGGTAAAATAACTCGGCTGCTGCCTCGGGCGTAACCGGCTCACCCGGCCGCATCTTACGGAAAAAGTCTAATAGAGCTTCTTCTTTACTCTTTGTGTAATCCCTTTGCAGTGTATTGTTAATTACTGTATTATCTTTTCCAAAAAAACTTTGAATTTCTTCATCAGAGCTTAAACCTAATATACGCAGGATCTGTGTGACGGGAAATGTCCGTCGACGATCAATAACTGCCAATATGGCTTCTGAAATATCATATTTAAATTCCAACCATGTTCCCCGATAAGGAATAATCCTTCCATAAAAAATGCGCTTTCCTGTTATATGCGTTTCCTCTTCAAAAGAAACACCGGGAGAACGATGAAGTTGAAAGATGACAACACGCTCATCGCCATTAATAATAAAAGAGGCAGTAGGGGTCATCAAAGGAACCTCACCAAAAAACACATCCTGTTCTAATGTCCTGCTGGCAGAGATAAATCTAAATCTTACCCATAGTGGTGCAGCATAAGTCATTCCTCTTGTTTTACATTCCTCAATATCATATTTTGGATTACCCAATACATAATTGATAAACTCAAGCCGTATGTGCCGGCTCGGTGTTTCAATAGGAAAGAAATTAAGAAACTCTTCCTGTAATCCTGAGCATCGCCTCTCTGAAAAAGGAACATCTTTTTGCAAAAAATCCTTATAGGCCTTGAGCTGATGCCTCAGAAGATTGGGTACTGAATATACTTCCTTTAGTTTTGCAAAACTCTTTCTCTTCAACTTATGTCCTCACTTATTTCAATTCTACGGTTGCTCCTGTTGCTTCTAATTTCTTCTTTAATTCCTCTGCTTCTTCTTTGGATACGTCCTCTTTTATTGGTTTAGGCGCAGAATCCACTAAATCCTTAGCCTCCTTCAGGCCAAGACTGGTTACCGCACGAACCTCTTTTATGACAGATATCTTATTGCTGCCTACACTGCTCAATACTACTGTAAATGTTGTCTTCTCTTCCTCTGCCGCAGCGCCTGCAGTAGTTGCTGCACCAGTATCTGCTGCGCCTGCAACAAGAGGGATATTTCCTGATACACCGAATTTCTCCTCCAGTGCCTTTACCAACTCGGAAAGCTCTAAAACACTCATTCCTCCAATTGATTCCATCAACTCTTCTACTTTTGTGGCCATTTTTTACCCCCTTTAATGAGTCCGCCAAAGTTCGTTGGCGGACGAATTAATCCCGCTGAGTGTGCCAAAATTATAAAATAGAATTTTGGCACATATTACGAAGCGGGATAAGTTTAACCCTTTACAGGTCTATGCTTCATTTTGATCTCTTTCAACACATAGACTAATTTACTCAATAATTGTCTTAAGCCGAACGCAAGCCCAAATATGGGCAGATTTAGCCCCCCGGCTATACGGGCATAAAGAGAAGCTAAAGATGGGACCAAAGAAAGAGAATTTAAATCCTCTGCTGTGATAATTCTCTTTTTACTAATCAACCATCCTCCCTTTATTTCCAAATTGCTGTTAACTTTCCTAAATTGCGAGATTATGTGCGAAACAGCAATAATGTCGAATTCTGTAAAAATCAAACCAATCGGCCCCTTGATTAAAGAAAGGAATTTATGCTCACAATCTCTCTCTTTTAAAATTCTGCGCAAAACAGAATTCTTACTTACCAGAAAAGAGGCATCCGTTTTTCTTAATGACTTTCTTAAATCGTTTAAACCTGTGGCCTTCACGCCTGAATAATCAACAACAAAGAAGTTATCTGCTTTATCGAGTCTTTCGTTAATTGCCTTGGTTATCTCTTCTTTTATCAGTAGGCCTATCTTTTTCATCTTTTAAATAATAATACTTAAGCCCGGATTCATTGTTGAGCTCAAAATTGCCCTCTTAATAAATTTCACCCTTAGCCCCTCTGGTTGAGCAAGCTTCACTGCTTCAATTACAGAAGATATATTAGCCAGAAGTTTCTCTGGAGCAAAAGAAATTCTGCCAACAGACAAATGAATCCCGCTAAGTTTGTCAACTTTAAACTCAACCTTGCCCTTTTTTAATTCTTCGATGGCGCCAGCCACATTATTGGTAACAGTGCCTGTTTTTGGACTGGGCATAAGTCCGCGCGGACCGAGTATTTTTCCTAAGCGAGAAACAGTCTTCATCATTTCGGGCGTAGCAATAACACGCTCAAAATCCAGGAAGCCGGCAGCCACCTTCTGTATTAAATCTTCTGCCCCTACAAAATCTGCACCTTTATCCTTTGCTGCTGCTGCTTCTTCGCCTTTAGCAAAAACAGCAATTCTCACTTTTTTCCCTGTTCCATGCGGCAACAATACTGTGCCGCGAACCATCTGCTCTGACCTCTTTGGGTCAACGCCTAAATGCAAATGTAAATCCAGAGAGGTATCAAAATTTGCCTTTGTTACTTCTTTTAAAAGCGCAACAGCTTCCTTTAAAGAATACAATTTCTCTTTATCGATGAGCTTCTCTATTTCTTTGTATCTTCTACTGCGTCTTCTCATCTGAACCTACCTTAATCCCCATGCTTCGCGCTGTTCCTTCGACAATCTTCATTGCTTTATCCAGATTCTCCGTGTTTAAATCGCCCAATTTCTTTTTGGCAATTTCCTCAACTTGTTTTTTTGAAACCACGCCGATTGAATCTCGGCCTGCTGTCGCTGAGGCCTTGGCTAAATTAGCCGCACGCTTTAAAAGGATAGAAGTAGGGGGGCTTTTTATAATAAAAGTAAAAGATCTGTCTTTATAAACACTGATCACAACGGGTAAAATCAGGTTTTCTTTGTCCTTTGTTTGTTCATTGAACTGCTTACAGAATTGCATGATATTAACACCGTGTTGGCCGAGGGTCGGACCCACAGGAGGCGCAGGATTTGCCGCACCTGCGGGAACATGCAATTTTATCTGCGCTTTAATTTGTTTTGCCATTATATCTTTTCAACCTGCCAATACTCCAGCTCTATGGGCGTTGCTCTTCCAAATATAGAAACAGTAACTTTGATCTTTCCCCGCTCAGGATTAGCCTCATCAACTGCTCCATTAAAATTCACGAACGGTCCTTCTGTTATGCGTACCTGCTCTCCTTGCTCAAAAGTAATCTTGGGGCTTGGCTTGACTTGAGTACTGGCCATTCTTTTTAGAATATTATCTACTTCTTCTTGTGAAACCGGTGTAGGCTTTTTGCCCGTGCCAATAAAACCAGTCACACCCGCTGACTTTCTAATCAAGGAATAAAGAGTATTGTTCAACTCTATCTTTAGCAGGAGGTAACCAGGAAAAAGCTTTCTCTGAGTTACCCTCTTTTTGCCTCCACGAATCTCAGATACCAGCTCTGTCGGTATAATAATTTCCGACATAAGATCCTCTACGCCCGCCTCTTTTGTTCTATATTCTAAGGTGCGCTTAACCTTTTCTTCGCTTCCTGCCTGACTATGAATGATATACCATTCTTTCATTTGAAATTAACGAAACAGCCAGCTTAAAATCCGTGACAAAAACAAATCAATGCTCCCAATAAAAGTAGCAACAATAAGAATAATGATAATCAAAGCGATTGTTGTGGCAATCAGCTCCTGACGAGTTGACCAGGAAACCTGTATCAATTCTGCCTTTACCTCTTTGAAAAAAATACCCGTTTTTTTAAATAAATTCATCTCAGCAAAACAGGAGCGGCAGGAATCGAACCCGCAGTCACGGTTTTGGAGACCGTTGGTTTACCGTTAACCGACGCTCCTTCAATGGGGCTCACTTATTTTCTCTCCCGATGGACTGTATGCTTTCTACAAAACCGACAAAACTTTCTTAACTCCAAACGCTCAGTATGCTTCTTCTTATTTTTGGTTGTGGTAAAATTTTTATTACCACACTCTTTACATGCCAAGGTTATAATCTCACGCATAATTCTCAAACCTCAGCTGCTGATGGGGATTGAACCCATGGCCTCATCATTACCAATGATGTGCTCTACCACTGAGCTACAGCAGCATATGGACATAAAAAATTAGTTTAACATCAAAAGTTATTTTGTCAAATCTTTTTTGAAGATTTTTAAGGGACCTTTTAAAAATATTTTTAGGGGGATTAAGCGGAAGTAATACGATTGTTCTCGCAAACAAAGACAGTCTGTGGTTTTATTGTTTTTGCCTCATTTTCATCTACTAAGGCATAAGCAAGAATAACTATTTCATCCCCTACATAACCAGAACGTGCAGCAGGGCCATTAAGGCAGACCTTTCCTGAATTCTCGGCTGCAGGGATAGCATATGTTTCAATACGTGAACCATTATTAAGATTCAAAACTTCAACCTTTTCACCCTCCATAATATTAGCTGCCCGAAGAAGCGCCTTATCAACAGTAATGCTGCCTGAATAAAAAAGCGCAACCTCAGTTACCTTTACTCTATGTATTTTTGACTTTAATACTGTAATTAACATTATGTTTAGCCCAACCTTATTCTAAGGCCTTTAAAAGCTCCTCACCGAACTCTTTAGCTGCAAATGGACCAGCGGCAGTAATAATATTGCCATCTCTTACTACAGCTCCCCCTGTATAGTTAGCTCCTGCTTGTTGTAACTTCCCTGCTTCACTTGACCAAACAGTGGCAGATTTACCTTTAAGTAAGCCTGCCTTCGCCAGGATTACAGGAGCAATACAAATTGCGCCAACGATTTTATTTGCGGCAGAGGCATCCAATGCAATCTTATGGGCTTTGGCATTATCCCAATAAACGCTTGCACCACTGCCACCTATAAAAACCACAGCATCAAAATCAAAAGGACTTAGCTCTTCAATCGTTAAATCAGGCTTTATTTTTGCTCCTAACATGCCCTGGGCATAATCTTGCGTAAAAGCAGCAACCTTAACTTCACAGCCTGCATCCTCTAAAACCTGTTTGGGAATAAGTAGCTCTTCATCTCTGAAATTTTTCTGCGCAATAATCATCACTACTTTTTTCATCTCTTGGCCTCCTGCCTGCCCCGTTAGAAACTTTGTTTTTAACGGGGCCTGCGCCCAAACAACCTTTAAGAAAAAGGCACAAAAAAATCCAACCATTAAGCAAAAAACTGTTGTCCATTTCTGAAGTAGAACAAGATTCTTATTCAACGCGCTTTTTCGTAATTAAATTGTAGGTCTTGCAGGCAATCATTAATTCCTCATTTGTTGCCACAACTAAAATTTTTGGTATTTCTTTAAAATAAGAAAAGAGGTCTTGGCAGATTTTTTCTCGAAGATTAGCCTCATTTTCACCTATGCCTGCGGTAAATATTACTGCATCGCAACCACCCATAATCCCTGCGTAGGCACTAATATACTTTCTGATACGATAAACAAAAACATCAATTGCCAAACGTGCGCGTTTGTTGCCATTTTGGGCTTCCTTTTCTATGATGCGCATATCATTGCTCAGGCCGGAAATTCCCTTTAATCCACTTTTTTTATTGAGAACATTTTCTACCTTTTTGCTATCCCAATGTCTTTCATGTTGCAAATAAGTAATTATTGCCGGGTCAATATCCCCGCAGCGTGTACCCATAATTAAACCCTCTAATGGCGTAAAACCCATACTTGTATCAATGACCTTACCAAACTTTATTGCGGTGATACTACAACCATTGCCTAAATGACAGGTAATCAGCTTTAATTTTGCCAAAGACCGGCCTAATCTCCTCGCTGCCTCCTGGGCAACATACTCATGACTCGATCCGTGAAAACCATATCTTCTTATTGCATACTGCTGATAAAAGCGATAAGGCAAACCGTAGATATAGGCGTATTCTGGCAATGTTTGATGATAAGCAGTATCAAAAACAGCGACCTGAGGAACAGCACCCATTAGTTTCTTACAAGCACGGACACCAGCTAAATTTGCTGGATTATGCAAAGGTGCAAGCAAACAACAACGCCGGATATCAAGAATAACCTCCTTGTTAATCAAAACCGGCTTTTTAAACTGCTCGCCACCGTGAACAACACGATGACCAATACCGTCAACCTTGTGTTTAATCGAAGATAAAACCACCTTAAGCCCGGCGTAATGATTCTTTGTCTTTGCGTCCTTTTCTCCAATATGGTCGATTAGACCTCTTTCTAATACCTCTTGCTTAGGCATGGAAAAGAGCTCATATTTAATAGAAGAGCTGCCACAATTAATAACCAAAATATTCATTTTTGTGCCCGTATTGCTGTTACTGCCACACAATCAACAATATCTTCAACACTACAACTACGCGAAAGATCAGAACACGGCCTTTTCAGACCCAAAAGCAAGGGTCCTAATGCACGAGCTCGAGCTAAACGCTGCACCAATTTATAACTAATGTTTCCTGCTTCTAAATCAGGAAAGATAAGTACGTTTGCCCTTCCGGCTAAAACCTTATCTGCCTGTTTTATACGCGCAAACTCAGGGATGATTGCTGCATCAACCTGCAGCTCTCCATCAATTAAAAGTTGTGGTCTTATCGAACAAGCAATATTTAGTGCCTCTTTTATCCGATCAATCTCCCAGCCACTTGCTGAATTTTTAGTAGAATAACTTAAGAAAGCCACTCGTGGCTCTATAGCCAGAACCTTCTCGGTGAATTGCGCTGCTTCTATTGCAATATAGGCAAGCTGCTCAGGGCTTGGTTGAGGAATAATGCCGCAGTCCGCAAAAACAAAAACTCCCTCTTCGCCGTAAGAGCAATTTGGCACAATCATAACAAAGCAACTTGAGGCAATACCCATTTGCTCATCAATTCCTAAACAGTGAATTGCTGCCCGGGCAACCTCTGAAGTTGAATGAGAAGCACCCGCAACAAAGCCATCTGCTTGCGCCTCTCTAACCATCATTGCTGCATAATAGAGTAGCGAAGATAGTGCTTTGCGGCTGTCTTCAAGGCTATCCCCCTTAGCTTTACGCAAAGAAAAAAAATCCTCTGTATATCTTTTTTGCTTTTCTTTATCAATATTCTCTGGTGTTAAAAGACAAATCTTGGCAATCCCTTCTTTTTCAATAATCTGCGCTGCCTGCTTTACCCGCTGATCATCATATTCAGGCAGAACAATCCTCTTTCTTGTTGCTTTCGCACGTTCTCTTATCTTGCTAATTATATCAGACATAATTACTTAAGATACTATAGATTTTATCTATATGCAAGCAAGAAAATCACTTCGTGATATCTTTTATCCTTTTATCTTCCTCATAAACTGCTTGAGCTTAATCGGGTCTTTCTTGCCCGGATATATCTCAAGCGAGCTTGAGGCATCTATCCACTGAGGATGAACAATCTCTATTGCCCTTTTTATATTGTCGGGGTTAAGTCCGCCAGAAAGAAACAGGCACTTGCCTGTCACCCTAAAAAAACCTTTGAGGGCCTGCCAATTAAATGTCTTGCCTGTTCCGCCAAATTGACAAGGAGTGAAACTATCAAATAAGTATGCCCACACATCTTTATATTTAAATATGCTTTTGGGTTTTATTTTATCTTTTATGCGAAATGCCTTGATTACTTTATAATCCTTAAAACAAGAGCAGAATTCGGCAGATTCTTTTCCATGGAATTGCAAGACATCTAATTTTAGGTCTTTAGCAATCCTCCTAATTGTTGACTTTCGTGTATTCACAAATACTCCAATTCTTAATATCCTGCGGGGTAGCTTTTGTAAAATCTGTTTTGCTTTGACAGGATTTATATAGCGTGGGCTCTTTCTGTAAAAGATAAAACCCAGAGCATCTGCGCCAAACTTAGTGGCGCTTAAGGCATCTTCTAAGTTGGTTATTCCGCAAATCTTAACCTTTGTCATGGATGGAAGGTGGTCAGACTCTAAAGATTTCCTGAATCTTTGACTTGATATCTTCGGCAGCCATAAATGTCTCACCAATTAAAACAGCTTTTACCCCTAAGACTTTTAGGAATAATATATCCTGATGGCTCTTAATTCCGCTCTCAATAACGACAATCTTTCCGCTGGGAACAAGAGGAAATAACCTTTCCACAGTCCGCGGGTCCATCTCCAGGGTATGTAAATTGCGGTTATTTATCCCAATCAAGTCTGCGCCTGCCTTCAGTGCCTTTTTTAAATCCTTTTCTGAACTTACCTCAACAAGGCAGTCTAAATTGAGGTCCTTTGCTAATCCGAGAAACTCTCCCAATAAAGCCTGCGGTAATAAATCGGCAATTAAGAGTATTGCATCAGCGCCAAATGCCCTTGATTCATAAATCTGATAAGGGTCAAAGATGAAGTCTTTTCTTAAGAGAGGTAAATCTACGGTATCGCGTATCTGACTGAGATAATTTATATCACCTTGAAAATAATCCTCCTCTGTTAAAACAGATATACAAGAGACGCCAGCCTCTTCATAGATCAAGGCAATCTCTTTTGCATCAAAATCTTTACGGATAAGCCCTGCACTGGGAGAGGCCTTTTTGATTTCAGCAATAAGGGATAATTTGTGGGGTTTATTTATCGCCTTAATAAATGGTCGCCGCGGCCCAGAATTCCTGGCTCTTGCTAATAACTCATTTTCCTTAATCGCAAGTTTAGCCTGAGTAAGTCTTTCCCTTTTCTTGGCAACAATTTCATAGAGAATATCTTTTTTCATCTTCTATCGCGAATATTGACGTAACAACTCCAATTTTTCCAACGCCTTGCCAGAATCAATTGTCTCTTTAGCTAAATTTAGTGCCTCTTTCAGGTCTCCTGCCTTTCCTCCTAAATAAAGACCAGCAGCAGCATTAAAAACAACAATATCCCTTTTTGCCCCTTTCTCTTTACCTGTTAGTATATCGGTTAGAATCTTACTGTTTCCCTTGATTGTCTTACCAGATAACTCCTCAGGATGGACTAATCTAAGGCCGAAATCCCGGGGATCTATGAAGTAGTTCTTAATCCTGCCCTCAAGGGTTAACTCAGAGACCTTGGTTTTGCCTAAAGTTGAAATCTCATCCATTCCACGTTTCGCTTCTCTATCATACCCATAGACAACCATTGCTCTACTTGCACCTAAAAGCTTAAGGGCTTGGGCAAGCATTGGTGTCAACTGCGGTTGATTTACCCCTAATAACTGAATTACCTGCGGCTGTCTCAGTTTCTTGCCTTGCTTTCTTAAGGAAGAAAAAACAGGATTAACCAGCGGCCCAAGAATATTAAACACAGTAGGAATACCTAATTCCCGACGAACCTTTTGCACATTCTTAAAGGCCTGATGATATAAAGGTGCAAAGATAAAGGAAATACCTATCTCCTTTAAAGCCACAACTGCCTTTATCGGCTCCATATAGATATTAATCCCTAAGTTTTCTAATATATCCGCACTTCCGCATCTGGAGGTGATGGCACGATTTCCGTGTTTGGCAACCGTTATCCCATTAGCAGCTAAAATAAACATGACTGTTGTCGAAATGTTGAAAGTATTAATTGTTCCTCCTCCTGTGCCACAGGTGTCCCCTAATATTGATACCTCTTTTATCTGTCGCGTGGGGATCTGACGGGCCATGCTTCTTAATCTAAAAGCAAAACTGGCAAGCTCCCTTGCATTTACTTGCTTTATTTGCAGGGCAGTCAAAAAGGCAGCCTGCTCGGCCTCTTTGACCTTGCCGGACATAAGTGTTGTCATTGCCAAAGACGCATCCCTGGGCGATAAATCCCTTCCCTCCATAAGTTGCTCAATATAAATTGTTAATGATTGCTTCATAGCTTTAAAAAGTTTCCTAGGATATCCTTACCAACCTTTGTCAATATTGACTCAGGATGAAATTGCACACCCCATAGAGGAAATTTGCGGTGTTTTAGAGCCATAATCTCTTTATCTTTTGTCCGGGCAATCACCTTCAAGACACGAGGTAAGTTCTTATTACTTACGCTCAAAGAATGATACCGCGTCGCCTCAAAAGGAGAGGGAATATTCTTAAAGATATCCTTGCCATTATGGAAAATTTGTGAGGTTTTTCCGTGCATCAGTCTCCTTGCCTGCACAATCTTTGCTCCAAAAACATATCCTAAGCATTGATGGCCAAGACAGACTCCTAAAACAGGAATTTTACCGGCAAATTCTTTAATTAGATGAGTCGATATCCCCGCATTTTCTGGTCTTCCTGGACCAGGAGAGATAACAATCTGCTGAGGTTTCAGTTGTCTAATCTGTGTTATGCTAATTTTGTCATTTCTAAATACCCTTAATCTTGCGCCCAGCTCGCCCAGGTATTGAACAAGATTATAGGTAAAGGAGTCGTAGTTGTCAATTACTAATATCAAACTTTGTGCCTCCGGATTTTTGCTCCAACGCTTCTTAATTTTCCCTCCAGATTATCATAGCCCCGCTCAAGATGATAAATACGCAAAATTTGCGTCTTTGCGCGTGCTGCCAATCCAGCTAAGATAAGGCTTGCCGAAGCCCTCAGGTCTGAAGCCATAACCTTTGCGCCTGAGAGCCTCTTTACCCCTTCGACAATCGCATAGGGTCCTTCGCGTTTAATTCGTGTCCCCATTCGATTAAGTTCAGCGATATGCATAAATCGATCAGGATAAACCTTCTCTGTAATTATGCTTACTCCCGGTGTCACAGCCATCAGAGCCATCATCTGTGCCTGCATATCAGTGGGAAATCCAGGATAAGGGAGGGTGGTAATATTTACTGGTTTTAACTGAGCGCGGGCTTTAATTACAAGGCAATGCTCAGACTTCTTAATCCACGCTCCTGCCTGTTCCAATTTATCAATTACTGCACCAAAATGACGCCAATTAACGTTCTTAAGTTTCAGTTCGCCCTTCGTAATCAAACTGGCAATCATAAATGTCCCTGCCTCGATACGGTCAGGGATAATCTTATGTGTTGCGCCATAGAGTAACTTTTTTCCTCTGATCTCTATAATTGGCGTGCCTGCTCCCTTAATTTCTGCCCCCATCTTAATCAGAAACTCTGCCAAATCAACAACCTCTGGTTCACAGGCAGCGCCTTCAATAGTAGTCGTGCCAGAAGCTAATGTCCCTGCCATCATCACATTTGCTGTTGCCAGAACAGAAGAGCCAAATTCGCCCTCTAAAAATATGTGATTACCGCAAAGTCCCTTTGTCTTTCCCAAAACATAGCCGCTATTAATATCAATATCTGCACCCAGAGAAGATAATCCCTTAAGATGTAAGTCAACTGGCCGCACACCAATAACACAACCACCAGGCAAAGAGACCTTTGCCTTTTTTAACTTTGCTAAAAGAGGCCCGAGCACGCAAAAGGAGGCGCGCATTGTCGAAACCAACCGATAATCGGCAATCCACCGGGTCTTCTTTGTGTGTCTTACGCAGATTCTGCCATCTTGAAAATCTACGGATTTGCCCAGACTGCGCAATATCTTGATCATTGTCTGGGTATCGCGAAGCCTGGGTGCACCCTCTATATTACAGGGCTCCTCAGTCAGAAGTGTTGCTGCTAAAATTGGCAGGAGGGCATTCTTTGCGCCAGAAATTGTAACTTCGCCTTTTAATCTGTGGTCGCCTTCAATAATCAACTTATCCATTTTGTGCCACGATTACCCTGTCTATCCCCTGATAATCCTTAACCACATCTATTATCTTAAACTTCTTTGACTTCTTTATCAATTCTTTTATCGGCTCGCATTGGCCAAATCCCATTTCCATTATTAAAAAACCATGCTTTTTTAAATAACAACCTGCCTGCGCAATTATGCGAGGATAGAATTCTAATCCATCTCTGCCACCGTCTAAGGCAACCCTTGGCTCGCAGCACACCTCTGACGATAATGCTTCTATCTCAGCAGTAGGAACATAGGGAGGATTGCTTACAATCAAAGTGAAAGGTGAAAAGTGAAAGGTGAAAAGTGAAAATAAATCCCCTTGAATAAATTTAACATTATCGAGGTTATTTAGTCTTGCATTATCCTCTGCTATTTCTAATGCTTCACCTGAGATATCTATACCGATTACTGCACAATGAGGTAAGAATTTTGCCAAAGATATGGCAATATTTCCGCTGCCTGTTCCCAAATCTAATACCCTTAACCTTTTACCTTTTACCTTTTCCCGCCTCTTCCCGCCTCTGGCGGGAAACCCTTTACCTATATTTAACGCTGTTTCTACCAAAATCTCTGTTTCGGGCCGCGGTATAAAAACATCAGGGGTCAATCGTAATTTTGAATCCATAAATTCTATTTGACCTAAGATATAGTGAATCGGTCTTCCCTTGCATCTTTGCCTCAAAACACTGGCAATAAACCGACCTTGCTCCCGGCTAATCTTTTTTTGACGATTAAGATAAACCTCGGTTCGGTTATAATTCAAAAGGTCTGTAAATAATAGCTCTGCTTCATTCATCCTTCGATTCCTTTCAGTAAGGCATCGGAAATCCTATCCAAATCTCCATCCAGGATTGCTTCTAATTTATGGAGGGTTAAACCAATGCGATGGTCTGTCACGCGCTGACCAGGAAAATTATATGTGCGAATCTTCTCACTGCGTTCACCACTGCCCACCTGAGTTTTTCTTTCGGAAGAACGCAAACGTGCAGTCTTCTCTTTCTCTTTCTGGAGGAGCCTCGCTCTTAATACCCTTAAGGCCTTATTTTTGTTTTTTAACTGCGAGCGTTCATCCTGGCAAGTAACAACAATGCCTGAAAACAGGTGAGTAATCCTTACTGCTGAGTCGGTAGTATTTACGCTCTGACCGCCATGACCCCTGGAGCGGAAAACATCAATCTTTAAATCATCAGGTTTAATCTCTAATTCTATCTCCTTGGGCTCTTCCAAAACAACAACTGTTGCCGTAGAGGTGTGAATACGGCCGCCTGTTTCTGTCTGAGGGATGCGCTGAACACGATGAACACCACTTTCCCATTTAAGCCGATCATAGACTCCCCTCCCACGCACAGAAAATATAATCTCTTTAAACCCTCCTAATTCTGTAGGATGAGATGAAAGTATCTCCACCGCCCAGCTTTTCTTGAGTGCATATTTCGTATACATTCGGTATAGATCTGCGCTAAACAGCCCTGCTTCATCGCCTCCTGTTCCTGCACGTATCTCTATAATAATATTTTTCTCTATCTTCTCTTTCTCTTTCTCCTGCAGCGAATCATTGAGTTTAGATAAGCAATGCTGGTTTTTTTTCTCTAAATCTTCGATCTCGGAATTTATCAAAGAAAGAAACTCAGGTTCATGTTTCTCCCGAAGAAGATTAATAAGCTTTGAAATCTCTTTTTTTCTTTTTTTATATTCCCGAAAAAGATACACTATGGGAGAAAGAAGACTTAACTCTTTTGCATAAAGATTGTAGCTTTGGCGATCCGCAATCACCTCATGGCTACTCATTAATTGCTCTAATTCTTCGTAGCGCTTTTCTATCTCCTCAAATTTTTTATTCATTTACTTTCTTTTTATATTTCTTCATAAATTTCTCGACCCTCCCTGCAGAATCAAGAAATTTCTGCTTACCTGTAAAAAACGGATGACAGGCAGAACAAACCTCCACATGAATACTTGGTTTTGTCGAACGGGTATGTATGGTATTACCGCAAGAACAAACAATTGTACAATCTTGATATTTTGGATGAATCTTGTCTTTCATAATTCCCCCTTTCGTATAATCTGTCTATTAGCCTTGCTAAATTCCAATATACAAACCACAAATTACAAACAATATACAATTCCGAATACCAAAATTACAAACAGAACCTGAAGTCTTGGTCATTGTGATTTTGGATTTGTGATTTGTTTGTGATTTGGAATTTGTAATTTCATCTTTCACCTTTCACCTTATTGGTTCATTGTATTTAAAAACTCCTTATTGTTCTTTGTCTTGGATAACTTCTCAATCAGTAACCCCATTGCCTCTACATTGTTTAACTCATTAAGGACCTTTCTTAAAATCCAAATCTTTTGTAACTGTTCGCCAGGAACAAGAAGCTCTTCATGGCGCGTATTGGACCTTTTAATATCGATTGCTGGATATATCCTTCTTTGAAATAAGCTTCTGTCTAATTGTAGCTCCATATTGCCTGTTCCTTTAAACTCTTCGAATATTACCTCATCCATACGGCTGCCTGTATCTACTAAAGCAGTAGCAATTATTGTCAGACTCCCTCCTTCTTCCACTGTGCGTGCAGCTCCAAAAAAATGCTTGGGTTTCTGAAGAGCATTGGAATCTATACCGCCGGAAAGAACCCTGCCGCTGTGTGGAACAACTGCATTATAAGCACGCGCAAGACGCGTGATACTGTCCAATAATATTACTACATCCTTTTTATGTTCGACCAATCTTTTGGCCTTTTCCAAAACCATCTCCGCTACCTGAACATGCCTCTCTGGCGGTTCATCAAAGGTAGATGAGATTACTTCACCTTTAATATTGCGCTCCATATCTGTAACCTCCTCGGGTCTTTCGTCGATTAAAAGAACGATTAAAATTGTCTCCGGATAATTACAAACGATTGCATTGCCAATCTTCTGCAATATAACTGTCTTGCCGCTGTAGGGAGGAGCAACAATCAAAGCCCGCTGTCCCCTACCAATAGGCGTAAGTAAATCCATAATACGAGTAGAAGCATCCTGGGGAGAATTTTCTAAAACAAAACGTTCATAGGGATATACCGGAGTAAGATTATCAAACAACACCCTATCTCTTGCTTCTTCAGGATGTCCGAAGTTAACAACTTCAATTTTAAGAAGGGCAAAGTATTTCTCTCCTTCTTTTGGTGGCCGGATTTGCCCGCTTACTGTATCGCCGGTTTTTAAATCGAATTTTCTGATTTGTGAAGGAGAGATATAAACATCATCCGGGCAAGGTAGATAATTATAATTTGGAGAACGTAAAAAACCAAAGCCTTCTGGTAAAATCTCTAAAACCCCCTCCCCAAACATTAAGCCTTCCTTTTCTGCCTGTGCCTGGAGAATTTTAAAAATAAGGTCTTGTTTTTTCAAGCCGCTTAATCCATTAACCTTAAGCTCCTTAGCAAGCTTGAGAAGCTGAGTAATCTTTAACTCCTGTAAATGCTTGATATCTAATTTTTCTATCCTTTTATTTATGGCTTGTGTCTTTTCCATTTCTCCCCTCCTCATTTAAAACATCCCAAATCATCTTAACCTGTTTTTTTGTCTCAGATTTCGTCCCACTATTATCAATAACAAAATCAGCTAAATTTAGCTTCTTTTTTAATGGCATCTGCAAATTTATGCGCTTTTTAATTTCCGAAAGGCAAAATCCCTTTTTTTTAAGGCGCAATTTTTGAATGTCTGACCTTGCCCTTACGGCAATTATCTTATCCACGATTCTCGCCAGTCCTGCTTCGATTAATAAGGGTGCATCAATTATAATAAACTTAAAATTTCGGGCCTGCTGAATCTGTATTTTAATTTCCTTAATTATTCCTGGATGCAGAATTTCGTTGAGCTTCTTTAGGGAATGCTTATTTCTGAAAGCACTCTTAGCTAACCTTTTTCGATTAATCTGTTGATTCCTGGAAAGTATCCTTTCCCCAAATGCCGCAAGAACCCGCCTGTAAGCCCCGTTCGAAGTAAGGCGCCCAAGGCGACTGCCCCGCCAAATTCCGTGGCGGGGACTTCTAACGGGGTAAGCCTTTTTCTTGGGCTCGATTAACTGATGCGCAATCCTATCTGCATCAATAATCTGAGCGCCTAATTGTTTAAAATAGTGCGCGCACGTCGTCTTCCCTGTGCCAAAACTGCCGGTAATACCAACAATCATTTTAAAAGGTGGTGGTAAAGCCCAATATAATTCCGGGCGGCAGTGGTCCAAGAAAAATTACAACCCATACCTCGCTTCATTAAAGAAAGCCGCCTGTTTTTATCTTTAAAAACTAAAAGCATCTCTTTGATCTTTGCCACGAGGGCCGATGGCGAATACTGATCAAAAATAAAACCATTCTTTTTATCAATTGTATCAGTAAGGCCGCCTGTCTTAAAAACCAATGGAATTGTACCATATTTCAGGCTAATCATCTGCCCCAAGCCGCAGGGTTCGTATTTGGAAGGCATCAGGAATATGTCGCAGCCAGCATATATCTTATGAGCTAATACGTTGTCGAACTTAAGAAAGGTGCGTAACTTTTTAGGAAACTTTCTGGCTAATCTTTCTAAAATTCGGTGATAATTCAGCTCTCCTGTTCCCAGAATAACCAATTGAAGCGGAAGTGAACATATCTCCTCCATTGCCTCACTTAAGATATCAAAGCCCTTCTGCTGAGTGAGTCGAGAGACAATACCCAAAAGAGGAATATCGGACCTTGAAGGCAGCTTTGATAATTTGCATAGGGCCTCCTTATTTTTAACTTTGCCTTCAATATTGTCTTTGTCATAATTCTTGAGAATAAATTTATCGGTCTTTGGATTCCAAAGCTGATAATCTAAACCATTCAATATACCAAATAGATTATCTCGCCGCCTGATCAAGACCCCTTCCAAGCCACAACCAAACTCCTTCGTTTGTATTTCTTTGGCATAAGTAGGACTTACTGTATTTATAGCGTCAGAAAAAACAATCCCGGCCTTTAATAGATTGACCTTACCGTAAAACTCCAATGCCTCCATATTAAAAAGCGACCAATCTAAGCCTAATTTAGGAAATTCCTCTTTATTAAATAGTCCCTGATAGGCAAGATTATGAATTGTCAATAGTGTCTTTATTCCTTTATAAAATTCATCACCTTGAGCGGTTGTTTTTAAATATACGGGAACAAGCGAACTCTGCCAGTCATGACAATGAAGTATCTGAGGCCTGAATTCTATTTCTTTTAAAAGTTTTAATGCCTCTCGGCAAAAATAAGAGAATCGGTTGAGATTATCGGGAAAGTCACCTTCTTTTTCTCCGTAGAGTCCTGGGCGATTAAAAAACTCTTCTTTCTTAATAAAATAAACCTTAATCTTTTTTCCTATGGTTGTTGTAGAAATTTTCGAATTTAAGTCCTCAATTTTAAATCCTGCTGCCTTTGTCTTTTTGTAAAAGGGCATAATCACGATAATCTCATGTTTTAATCTCTCCAAAGGCAAAGGCAGAGCCCCGACTACATCAGCAAGACCGCCGGTCTTGGCAAAAGGCACAACCTCTGATGCAAACATTGCGATTCTCACTTAATCTCCTCCATCTCTAACCAATTCTTACCCTTCTTTATTACTACCTTTATGGGAACAGAAAGGGCTAAGGCATTCTCCATCTCATAAGATATCATCTCAATTGCCCTCTGCAATTGCCCGTTCGGTATCTCAAAAATAAGTTCATCGTGAATTTGCAGGAGGAGCTTCGCCGAAAGCGTTCTTTCCTCAATCTTCTGATATATCTTAATCATCGCCATCTTAATTAAATCTGCTGCCGAGCCTTGGATGGATGAATTTACTGCCTGCCTTTCGGCAAATGCACGAACTGCGGCATTCTGATGATTAATGTCAGGGAGATAGCGATGGCGACCTAAAATAGTTGTTACAAAATTGTCTTTTTTTGCCTTTTCAATCTGCCTGGCGATATAATCTTTTACTCTGGGATACCTTAAAAAATAGGCATCAATAAAGCGAGTTGCCTCCTCCCTTGAAATTCCTAATTCCCTTGCTAAACCAAAGGAAGATAGACCATAAATAATTCCAAAATTTATGCGCTTTGCTACTTCTCGCATCTGATCATTGACAATAGAATCCTCTGTGCCATAAACTAAAGAGGCAGTGGCACGATGTATGTCTTTGCCTTGCGAAAAAGCATCAATCAGCACCTTCTCGCCTGATAAATGTGCCAGAACCCTTAATTCTACCTGAGAATAATCAAAAGAGACCAAAAAATTATCCTCGCAACTCGTGATGAAAGCCTTTCGTATCTTGCGCCCTAACTCTGTCTTAATCGGTAGATTTTGCAAATTAGGATTAGAGGAGCTCAGTCTTCCCGTCTGTGTTCCTGTTTGATTGAAGAATGTATGAATGCGCAGGGTTTTTTTATCTGCCAGTTCCATTAAGGCATCGATATAAGTAGATTTTATTTTACAAAGCATACGATATTCCAATAAAATTTTTGGTAAGGGATGCTGGCTTGCTAAGACAGCAAGAACCTCCTCATCGGTAGAGGCGCCTGTCTTTTTCTTTTTTATCACCGGCAGTTTTAATTTCTCAAAAAGAACCTGACGTAGCTGTAAGGGTGAGTTGATATTAAACGGCCCACCAGCAAGATGATAAATTTTACTGACCAGGCCTTTGCGCTTTTCTTCAATTTCAATGCCCAAGGCTTTAAGAAACTCTAAATCAAGCTTTATACCCTCTAATTCCATCTGCGCTAAAACAGGAATCAAGCGAATCTCTAAGTCGCAAAAGATGCGAAAGCTATCTTTAAGCTTTAGTTCTTTCTCTAAAACCGACTTAAGTGTTCCAATAACAACACAAACCTCAAGTGGACTTATCTTTCCTGCCCCGTTCGAAGTCCCCGCCGTAGGCGGGGCAGTCGCCCCGGGCGTCTTACTTCGAACGGGGCCTGCATCCAAAATTCTCTTCAGATAATCCCAGCACAGGCTCTCAAGACTATAATCAGACCGGGACGGATTCAAAAGATAAGCAGCAATCATCGTATCAAAACCTAACCCTTCTAGGGCGATATTATGCCGGGCTAATCGCAAAAAGATATCTTTTAGATTGTGGCCGATTTTCTTAATCTTTGGGTCTCTAAGGACAGGTTCAATGCTCTTTAAGGAGCCTTTCTCTAATTCTAAAAAAGAATCACTCTCTGGAAGATAAACTGTCAACCCCTCCTCATTCATATAGAGAATCAACTCACCTGCCTGCCTAAACTGATCAATCCCGGCAACCTGCCTGTTGGCACTTCGACGGAGTTTATCCCGAGCGAAGTCGAGGGACTCAGTGCTAGCACTCCGACTTCGCTCAGTGCCAACCCTGAGCTTGTCGAAGGGTTGCTCAGGTAAATCTTTAAGAAATTTTTTAAATTCTAACTCACGAAAGATTTCATAAAGATTTCTATAGTCAGGCTTCTTTATCTTTAAACTTTGCGCATCAAATTCTATATCTAAATCTGTCCTTAATTGTGCAAGATAATGACATAGTTTTATTTGCTCAATCTTTTCTTTCAAGCGAGAACGAAGCTTTTGTTCTTTTATCTGATCCAAATTCAATAAGAGATTTTCCAGAGACTTAAATTTATCCAGGAGCTTGGTGGCGGTCTTTTCTCCTATGCCAGGAACACCCGGGATATTATCAGCTGTATCTCCGGCAAGAGCAATAAAGTCAGCAATTCTGCCGGGTAAAAATCCGTATTGGCGCTTAACCCCTGCCACATCATAAATTATCTTTTTGTCTTTATGAGGATGCAGAACAATAACTCCCTCATCCACTAATTGCAAGATATCCTTATCAGCGCTGACAATCATTATTGTAAAATCCTTCTCTTTTGCCTTCCTGGTTAATGTCGCAATAACATCGTCTGCTTCAAAGCCCTCCTTCTCAAATATATTAATTCCAAAGGCCTTGATTATCTTTTTAATGTAAGGCAGTTGAGTCACTAAATCCGCAGGCATAGGAGGACGTTGTATCTTGTAACGCGCAAATTCTTTTTGGCGAAATGTGTGCCTTGAGACATCAAAACATACACCCATATACTGCGGATTTATCTCTTTTAAAACCTTATTCAGAAAATTCACAAAGCCATAAATAGCATTGGTACAAAGACCGTAAGAGGTCGCAAGCCCCCTTATGGCATAATAGGCGCGGTAACAGATGCCGTTGGCATCAATAAGTACTACTTGGGCTTTATCCATTTAGAAAATCAAGCATAAAATAAAAATAGGAATGGGTTGACACCTCGACTTCGTCCCTCGACTTCGTCCCTCGACTTCGTCCCTCGACTTCGTCCCTCGACTTCGCTCGGGACGACCCTGAGCTTGTCGAAGGGTCGCTCGGGACGACCCTGAGCTTGTCGAAGGGTCGCTCGGGACGACCCTGAGCTTGTTGTCGAAGGGTCGCTCAGTGTCAATCCTGAGCTTGTCGAACGGATTGAATTATTAGTTTTTAGGGGTTAATTCCGTGGCTATCTTTTCTAAAGTCTGCTTTGCAGTTACAATATCATCCTGCTCATAGAATCTGATCGCATCTTGAAACTTGGCCTGCATAATAGCGATGTGTTCTTGTTTTTGTTTTTCTTTAATCTCTTTATTTATTTTATCTATTAAGGTCAAAAATGAGTCTCTGTCTGACGGGTCCAAAGAAATGGCTAACACCAGTGCATTTTTTGCTTCCTCTATTTTGTGCTCTTCATATAAATCATCAGCCAGTTCCTTAAGTTTTTGAATCTCTTTTAACTCTGTTAATCTGACTGCCTTTTTATGAATGGCGAGCTCACGCACTAAACTAAGCGTCTCTTCCTCTATCAACTCCTGCTGAAGAGAAGGCTGAGTCTCTGCGATGGCCTGGCGTCTGCGTTTCGCCCACTCCACCCAAGACTCACCGGGAATTCCCAATTCTATACGTTTTTTCCAATAATCAAAAGCCTTCTTTAGTTCTCTTTTTTGCTCATAAAGCATAGCTAAATTTGAATATAAATTATGATACTGGGGATTTAATTTTAGTCCAACTAAATAAATCTTCTCTGCCCTATCAAGTAAACCCTTGGCCTCAAACATAATTCCTAAATCATTGTAAGCAATAACATAAGCAGGGTCTAACTCAATTGCCTTCTGATAACAGACTGTGGCACTATCTAAATCACCGCGCTGCTGAAACTGCAAACCTTGACTTCGAAGAAGACGTGCCTCTTTTTGAAAAGTAGTTTGTTTCTGCGCAAAAAGTGAGGTTGGGAAACAGAATAAGTTAATTGTTATAAATAAATTAATTGCTACAAAAGAGATAATTCCCTTTGTAAACCCCGTTCGAAATTCCTCCAATCTTTGCTTAAGGCTTAATGATACATAAGTAGCCGAGGCTTTTGAATCTATCTTAAATCTATGCATATCTAAATTTCGAACGGGGTAAACCCCGTTCGAAATAGGAAACGCTTTAATCTATCGTTCAAATAGCGTTTACCCTTTCCAGACTTCAGGTGTTTTTCTCTACTCATTGCATCATATTTATTTAGACAGGCTTCATAATAAATAAGCTTAAAGGGGCCTCTATTCTTAGTAGAAGACACCTTTCCTGAATTATGCTCACTAAAGCGTTTCCGTAAATCATTCGTTAAGCCTGTATACCATTTTTTATCTTTCTGGCTTTGAATTACATAAACATAATGCATTGCTTGTTATTTCGAACGGGGTAAATTGAGGCATCTTGATTTTAAGATACATTAAAAAAGCAAAAAGTCAAGAAAATATTAAACGAGCTCTGCCCGGCGTATTAACTCTGGCACCAAATTGCTCAAGCCCAAAGGCATAATGTGGACTCCCGCGCACATTGGCTTCAATTCTTTAATCAATCCAACAGCAATCTTCATTGACATCTGCCGCCGATCCGAGGCCTTCTCCATTTCCTTTATTAGATTATCAGGAACCTTTATACCGGAAATATTCTTATTCATATAACGTGCCATTTGAGCAGATTTTAATGGAATTATACCGGTTAATATAGTTGTTTTTAAATGTTTTATCTTTGATAAAAAGACAACGAATTTTTCTATATCGAAAATTGCCTGGGTCTGGAAAAACTGGGCACCGTGCTCAATCTTTTTCTCCATCTTCATAATTTCAGGTTCAAAAGGCTCGGCGCCCGGATTTACTACGGCGCCAGCACAGAACTGGGGACTCCTTCCTTCCAGGGGGGCGCCACTCATATCAAAGCCCTCCTCTAATTTCTTTATTACACTTAAAAGCTCTATTGAATTTAAGTCAAATACTGCTTTTGCTTGCGGATGATCTCCTTTATCCGGAGAATCTCCTGTTAAAATCAAGATATTCTTAATACCAAAGGCTGCGGCGGCTAAAATATCTGATTGGAGGGCAAGCCGATTCCGGTCACGACAGGTAACTTGAAAAATAGGCTCAAAACCATTTTGTTTTAAGATGATTGAACCGGCAAGAGAACTCAAGCGCATTACGGCACTCTGTAGGTCTGTAACATTTATGGCATCGATGCTTGCACCTAAAATCTTTGCCTCCTCTAAAATTAGAGCCGAATCTGCGCCTTTTGGTGGCCCAATTTCTGAAGTGATTAAAAATTTTCCTGAGTGAATTTTTTCTTGAAAAGTCATTTTTTCCTTTGTATCTTTGCTGCCTCAACAAGATTGCGCAAAAGCATCATTACAGTAAGGGGGCCTACGCCTCCAGGAACTGGTGTAATCCAGGAGGCCCTCTTTGCTGCTTCTTCAAACTCAACATCTCCCACAATTTTACCATTAGCCCTGTTTATCCCGACGTCAATCACAACGGCACCTTCTTTAATCCATTTACCCTTAATTAATCCTGCTCTACCCACAGCAGAAATAAGAACCTGCGCTCTCTCTACATGCTTGGCTAAATTACCCTTTTCGCTGGTTGCAATATGGCAGACCGCAACTGTAGCAAACTTCTCAAGAAGCATCAATGCCAGGGGCTTACCGACAATCCTGCTGTGTCCAACAATAACCACCTCTTTACCATATAAGTCAATACCAGTTACCTCCAGTAACTGCATTACTGCTGCTGTAGTAGTAGGTAAAATCAAGGCATCCCCAACAATAAGACTCCCCAAATTACTCAGAGACACCCCTTCTATATCCTTTTGGGGCGAAAGTATACTGCTTATCTTTTTATGATCAATATGGACAGGTAAAGGGAACATTACAACTATCCCGTTTACGTGTTTATCCTGATTTAATCTCTGAATCAGACCGCTGAGGTCTTTTTCTGTTATAACTTGAGACAATTTATGCAATTGACACTCAATTCCTAAAGCAGAGGATTCTTTTTTCTGTGCTTTAATGTAGGAATCACAACCGGGATTATCTCCTACCTGAATAGTTGCCAAAACCGGCCTGATCTTAAAATCAGAGATTTCTTTTGCTAAAGAATTCTTAATCCTGCGCGCAATTGGTCCTGCCTCTAATAATCTCATTGTTTCATTTCAGAAGTCCTGACTTGCGAACTATTCAAGCGGGTCCTGGCAGCCCACCGCCTCGCCACCCGCTTGGTATGCAACCTTACGAAACCTTCTCTGTGTCCATTATTTGGTAGACAATACATCGTTACATTTTTCCTCAATAAAAGCTCTTCTGTTTCTAACATAGCGATAACTTAGCTGAAGTTCTTTAATAATCTTTGCGCTTCTTTTTTTCTCTAAATTCCTTAGATTTATCTTAACATTAAAATAAGCACTCCCAAATCCTGCCTCAAGCAAAACCGCGGCTACAGCGACATCACTAATTAAGTTTTTATTTGCCTTCGGGAAAAGCAGGGCACATAGTTTTATTCCTTGCTTAGAAAGCCGGGCTACCTTCAAGGGTACATTTAATACTAAGTTTTTCTTTCCGCTTTTAAAAGCAAAAATGTCCAGATCCACCAGTTTTAAAAATTCCTTTCTTAGGCTTTCGGATTTGCGAAGTCCCCCCCTCATCTCTCCTTTACTAAAATTAATGACCATGCTGATTAAAGCCATACCCATCGCCGAGGTTAATGCCGCAGCTGCTCCACCGCCTGGAGTGGACTTCCTTGCCGATAAATCATCCAGATAACTTTTGAGTGATTTATTATAATACATTTTTTAGCCGGGGCTTCTTTGGCAAGCCGGGCATAGTCTGAATATTGCCACAGTAAACCAGGATAAATCCTGCGCCCGCAGCAATCCTTAAATCACGCACAGATAAAGTAAATTTTGAAGGCGCGCCTTTCAATTTCGGATTATGAGATAAAGAAAGATGTGTTTTTACCATGCAAACAGGTAAATTGTTAAGGCGCTTTAACCTCTTTAATTTCTCTCTAGCCATCGAACTAAATTTTACTCTCCCTGCTCCATAGATGAGTTTTGCAATCGTCTCAATCTTTTTTTCTAAAGGCATCGCCAATGGATATAAAAATCTAAAATTATTCCTCTTTTGTTGCGCTGCCTCAATTACTGCCTCTGCTAAAGAAAGGCCTCCACGGGAGCCTAACTGATGAACCTGGCAAATTTCAGCCTTTAGGGCACCAAACTCGATCGCCTTTTGTTTAATTAAAGCCAACTGGCTTTGTGAGTCTCCCTGGAAGCGATTGATTGCCACAATCACAGGAATTCCAAAAATACGGACATTCTCAATCTGTTTTTTCAGGTTCTCTAAACCATGCACTCTTAATGCCCGCATAGAACAAACCAACACAGCTACATCGGGCTTGAGATGTCCTTGTCGGCATTTAATGTTAAAAAACTTCTCTGCGCCGCAATCTGCACCAAAACCTGCTTCGGTGATAACAAAATCAGAAAGCGAAAGTGCAATCTTATCGGCAATAATGGAATTTGCCCCGTGGGCAATATTGCCGAAGGGGCTTGTATGGACAAAACAGGGCGTCCCTTGCGCTGTCTGCACTAAATTTGGCTTTATTGCATCTTTCAGTAAATCGGCTATTAATGAGTCGAGCTTTAAATCTTTTAAGGTGATACCGTTGCCGCTAAGATCATTACCAATCTCTATTCTTTTTACGCGCCGCTTTAACTCATTAAAATCATTACACAAAGAAAGCACAGCCATAATCTCAGAAGCAGCTGTAATATCAAAGCCTGTAATATAGGAAAGCGATTTGTTATTCACTGCTTTTATTTTTCTTAAAAAACGGTCGCTTATCTCTAATGTCCTGTGCCAATAAATTCTCTTTGCATCTATATTTAAAGGATTGCCGCGATAGACTAAATTGTCAATGAATGCAGCAATGAAATTATTGGCCGTCTCAATAGCGAAACTGTCACCTGTAAAATATAGATTGATGTCTCTGTAGGGAAAAACCTGTGAATAGCCGCTACCTGTGCCTGGGCCCTTGCGTCCGAAAAGAAGCGCAACGGAAGGCTGACGAATACAAACAAAGCTTTTTTTCTTCAGGCTATTTAAGGCCATTGATAAACCAATAGCAATGGTAGTTTTTCCCTCACCAAGAACCGTAGGGGTCATTGCTGTAACCAAAATATACTTACCCTGCTTCCTTTTTTTTATTTCATCAAGAATACCTAAGTCTACCTTAGCAATATATGGCCCGAAATGAGTAAGGTAAATTTTGCCAATATTTGCCTTGGCTGCTATTTTTTCGATTGGCTGTAATTTTAACATCTTAATAAATGTAACCTGTGTCGAGACTAAAGGCGTTCTTAAACAAATCTATTTGCGGATTTTCTTCGAGTAAAATCGAGATAACATCGAAACGCGCCGGCTTAGTTAACAGTGCATTTCTCTTGAGAAAACCTAAAGCAGTCTTTGCTATCTTTCTCTGTTTGTTCCTGCCCACGGCCTCATAGGGCAGGCCAAAGTGAACGCTGCGCCTAAGTTTAACTTCAATAAAACAAACTATGCCTTTATCCCTGGCAATAATATCAATCTGGCCAAGTTTTGTATGGTAATCCGTAGTAATAATCTTATAACCCCTCTTTTTCAAAAAAGCCACTGCCATTCCTTCTCCTGTCTTTCCTAATTCTAAATTGTTCCGCCTAGTTATCATTCCAGGAAAACGTTAGGCGATGTATTACCGATGAGCCAAAATTACAAAGAGCCTGACGGTGCCCCACTGTACCATAGCCCTTATGGCGGCTGAAGCCATATTCTGGCCAGCGTAAATCATATAGACTCATCAGGTGGTCACGAACGACTTTGGCTAAAATAGAAGCGCAAGCAATACTCTTTGATTTTGCATCACCCTTAATAATATTAACTACAGGATAATCCACGGATAACCTTAGATTACCATCAAGGAGAATGCCGATGCGTCTTCTTCTCTTATCTAATTTCTCGATTAAATTCTTTAGTGCCTCCTCCATTGCCCTTTTTGTCGCCACAAGAATGTTCACTCTGTCAATCGTCCTCGCTTTAATCATCCCCAGGCCAAAGATAGACTTTTGCATAATTTCCGGAAAGGCATCAGTTCTCCTTTTTGAACTTAACCTTTTGGAGTCATCAATTTTGTTTTTAAAAGTCCAACTGGTCAAACACACAGCAGCAGCAACCACTGCCCCTGCCAAACAACCCCTGCCTACCTCATCTATTCCGATAATTGTATCAAATCCTTGCCTCTTTAGTTTTTTCTCATAATAAAGCATCCTATCTATAAACCTCTCTTCTGTGGGCAATGTCTAAAATATAGACAGTTATTTCTTGCTTTTCAATAGAATAAATAATTCTGTATACGCCAACCCTGAAAGAATATTTGCCTTTCAATCTATCCTTCAGGGTTTTACCTAAAAAGGGATTGGTTTTAAGGAGCTCTAAGGCATTATCAATGCGTTGAAATAATTCTTTATTGCTAATAAATAACTTACGATAGAATTTCTCCGCGTCTCTAAGTAAGATTATTTTATACAAGGCCGAGCTCTTTTTTTATGTCATCTAAAGAGTGTCCGCGGCTGGATTTTTTTTCTTTCTCAGCCTTCGAGAGACGACGCATAAGAACCTTATCAGATTGAATATCCATAGTCTCCAAAATGCTCTCATAATCATCGATGCTCATAATTACTGCCTCAGGATTACCTCTCTTGGTTATTATATATCTGGCAAACCTCTCACTGACGCTCTTTAGAACTTTAGCTAATTTAGGCCTTAACTCTCTTACTGATATTGTTGCTATACTCATCTCTTTTTCCTCCCTGTTAAAAGTGTACCATAATGTGTAAACTTTGTCAAGGATATCCTGTAGCCTCAGGCTCTCATTGCTCGTCTTCCTACTCTTTTTCTTAAATAATAAAGTTTTGCCCTTTTTTTCTTTGTTGCCCGGCGTAAAATATCAATGTGTTTAATCTGAGGTGAATATAATGGGAAAACATACTCCACCCCTTCGCCGTATGAAATCTTGCGCACCGTAAAAGCGCTCGCCATACCTTTTCCCTTTTTTGCAATAACAATACCCTCAAAGGGATGCAAGCGAGCTCTCTCACCCTCAGCAATCTTTGTCAAAACCTTAACAGTATCACCCACAGCAAAGTCTGGCATTTTATTTTTGGTATAATCTTGTTCGATCAGCTTAATCTTATCCATTTTCTTCGCTCCTTCCTCACTCGGAGTGTAAAGTATTTAAGTTTTAACTTACACACTTATAAACTTACACACTAAAAAGATCTGGTCTTTTCTTCTTTGTTACTTTAATTGCTTGTTTTCTTCTCCATTCTTCTATTTTCTTATGATTGCCGGATAAAAGAACAGAGGGTACCTTCATTCCCCTGTAATCCGCTGGACGCGTATATTGTTCGTATTCTAACAAGTTATCTTTAAATGACTCGATTTGCAAGGATTTTTTTTCTCCGAGAACCCCAGGAATAAGTCTAATTACACAATCGATAACAACCATAGCCGGAAGCTCTCCACCAGTAAGAACGTAATCTCCAATAGAAATTTCAAAATCCACTAAATATCTTCTTACACGCTCATCAATTCCCTCATAATGCCCGCAGATTAAAATCAGATGTTTGTATTTTGCCAATCTCTGGGCAATCTTTTGGTTTAATCTCATACCCTGTGGGCTTAATAAAATAATCTTTCCCCGGCTTCGGCGGGATCCCACTTTAGCAAGAGACCTTTGACCTTTGCTTGCCCCGTAGGCCCTGCCTTTTTCAGAAAAAGCGCGGGGTCCTTCGGGGAGCTTTGAGATTATGTCTCTAATTGCATTGAAAATGGGCTCCGGTCCTAAAATCATCCCTGGACCGCCGCCAAAAGGCCGATCATCGACCTTGCGATGTTTATCAGGAGAATAATCTCTAAGATTATGTACATTTATCATAATCTTTCTTTTCTCTCTGGCGCGCTTAATAATTGACTCATTTAAAACAGCATCAAACATCTCGGGAAATATTGTCAGGATATCAATACGCATCATAGTAATCTAAAAATCAGAAAAGTGTAAGGTGTAAAGCGAAAGGCGTAAAACTAATGTCTAAAGTTCAAAGTTTTTTTAAGAAAGTTTTGAGTTTTTAGTTTCAGTTTTGCGCTTTACGCCTTGCGCTTTGCACTTCAATCAGCAGTATCATATCTATTCAGAAATTCTTTCTTAAATTCAACAAATCTATCCTCTTTGATTGCCTCTCTTATTTTTCGCATCAGCTCGAGATAGAAACAGATATTATGTAAAGACACAAGCCTCAGTCCAAGAATCTCATTACTGCAAAGTAAATGTCGAATATACGCACGAGAAAAATTTTGACAGCTATAACATGAACAGTCTTTATCCAAGGGAGAAAAATCGCAACTATAGGGGGCATTGCGAACAACTAGTTTTCCCTCACTAGTAAAAGCAGTTCCATTTCTGCCATAACGGGTAGGAATTACACAATCAAACATATCTACGCCAATTTCTACTGCTTCTAAAATATCCTCTGGCATACCAACACCCATAAGATAACGCGCAGCATCTTTCGGTAAATTTTCAACAATTTTATTTGTAATATTATAACTTAAACTTTTGGGTTCACCAACAGAAATCCCTCCAATAGCGTATCCATCAAAACCGATATCAACCAGTTGTCTTGCACAATCCTTTCTTAAATCCTCGTAGGTTGAACCTTGCACAATCCCGAATAATAATTGCTTATCGCTTGCCCCGTTAGAAATATCATTTCTAACGGGGTTTGCGATTTGCGCCTTTGAGCATCTTGCCCAATCTAATGTCCTCTTCATAGCTTGCGCTGCATAATCCTTAGTGCAGGGATAATGTACGCACTCATCCAAAGGCATCATAATATCTGAACCCAAAATCTTTTGGTATTCTATTATTGTCTTTGGAGTCAAAAAATATTTGTCTCCATTAATATGCGACTGGAACTCTACTCCTTCATTAGATACCTTACGCAACAGGGCAAGGCTAAAAATCTGATAACCGCCGCTATCGGTAAGTATGGGTCTGCGCCAGGATATAAAACGATGTAGCTGGCCTGCCTTTTTTATTATCTCTATGCCTGGCCGTAAAATGAGATGGTAAGTATTGGAAAGTAAAATTTGTGCCTCTGCTTCCTCTAACTCGCCGGGACTTAAGGTCTTCACGCTTCCCTGTGTACCTACAGGCATAAAGCAAGGAGTCTGGATATCGCCATGGGCTGTTGCGAGAACCCCCCGACGTGCTTTGCTTTTCTTGTCTTCATAAACTAATCTAAAGGGATTCATTATCCGAAAGTTTCAGCGGAGGGAAAATAGCCAAAATATAAATGAAAGAATAATGCTTAATAATATGCAGGAAGCGACAGGAAAATAAAAACTAAAATTTTTCTTAAAGAAACTCCTCTTGTTTTTCTCTGTGATAAGGCAAACCTAGTCGCTTATATGCCATCTCTGTTGCCATCCGACCCCGTGCTGTTCGCTTTAAATATCCTGCCTTTAAAAGATAGGGTTCGATCGTATCCATAATTGTCTGCCTATCCTCATTGAGACTTGCTGCTAATGCCTCTATGCCCACCGGCCCACCGGAATAAGTATCAATAATGATCCGTAAAAGGCGGCGGTCAATCTGATTAAGACCATTAGAATCAATACCCAATGCTTCTCTGGTCAACGTGACGAGATCTGCATCAATGACTTCTTTATTTTTTACTTGGGCGTAATCACGGACACGTCGCAGCATCCGATTGGCAATTCGTGGTGTTCCGCGACAACAGCGAGCAATCTCCATACTTGCTTCTTTCTCAATATTGATATCAAGCCTGTTTGCAGAATGGTGAATTATTAAAGATAAATCCTCTGGATTATAAAAATCAAGGTGGTAAAAAATTCCAAATCTACTGTGCAACGGTCCAGATAAAAGGCCTGCACGCGTCGTTGCACCGATTAAGGTAAAAGGCTTAAGATTGAATTTGATTGTCTTTGCATAGGGGCCTTTATCGATCAGAAAATCGATCTGAAAATTCTCCATTGCAGGATACAAAAATTCCTCCACTACTTTCGAGAGCCGGTGAATCTCATCAATAAACAAAATATCCCCTATTTCTAAATTGGTAAGAATCCCGATTAAATCTCCGGCACGTTCAATTGCCGGGCCTGCGGTAGCTGTAATCTTAGCCTGCATTGTCATCGTAATAACATGAGCGAGGCTGGTCTTGCCCAAACCAGGAGGACCGTTTAAAAGTATATGCTCTAATGGCTCTTTTCTCTGTTTTGCGGCTGCGATCACAACTTTAAGATTCTCAATAGTCTCCCCCTGCCCAACAAACTCAGCTAAACTACGTGGTCGAAGGCTAAGATTGAGGACATTATCTTCCTCTGTCTCCTTAAGATTAATGACTGACTTGTGTTGAGTCGGTTTGCCTTTCATCTTTCTCGTAAGGTAAAATATTGTTTGTATTGCGGGAAATCTTAATCTCCTCAAATAGCCGGTTTTGATAAATCACTATCTCTTTAAGGCGGATCAATTCAAGAACAGCTAAAAATATAGAAATTATCTCTAATTTATTCTTTGCTGATTGGAAAAGTTGATTTAAAACAATGAGATCTTGCTTAAGTAAAAAATGAAGAATCTCATGTATCTTTGCCTCCACGCTAAATTCATCTCTGACAACCTCATAAAATAAATCCTTAGGCACTTCACGCAAAGCTTCTGTGAATGCACAAATTAAATCAAATACCGATGCTTCAAAATATGGTTCTTTCCCTTCCTCTTTATGGGGTATTTGATGTGCCCGTCTTGTAAACTGAAGATCTCTTGCTTTTTCTCTCTCCCCTAAATGCTGGGCAACTTCTTTAAACTTCTCATATTCCAATAACTTCTCTACTAATTCCTGGCGCGGGTCCATTTCATCCTTAATTTCCTCTTTCTTTGCCTGTGGAAGCAGCATCCGTGATTTAATCTGTGTAAGCGTTGCTGCCATAACGAGAAACTCGCCCGCAATATTTAAATCCAAAAGGCGCATTAAATCTAAATATTCTAAATACTGCTGGGTTATTCTTGCGATGGGAATATCGTAGATGTTGATATGGTCTTTTTTTACTAAATAAAAAAGTAAATCCAAAGGACCTTCGAATATCTCAAGCTTAATTCTCATCTCACCACAGCCCTACCTTCTCTTTAACAGCGGCTAAAGTTTTCTCCGTAATAGGACGGACTGCCACTGCTCCCTTTTGAAGGATAGAATCAATCTGGCCTGAGTCCTCCATTAATTTCTGATAACGGGATTGTAAAGGCCGCAAATGCTCAATGATTACCTCTATCAACTCTTTTTTCAAAGCAACATAGCCTTTACCTTCGAATCGGCGTTCTATATCTGGCCTGGGGTATTTGGTGAAGAGTTCATAAATAACCAAAAGGTTATAAATTCCTGGCCGGCTCTGATCAAAATGAATATCACGGCCTGAATCTGTAACGGCAGCCATAATCTTTGCCCGAATCTGATCAGGTGAATCAAGTAAATAAATTGCATGACCGAAACGCTCTTTGCTCTTACTCATCTTCTTTGTGGGCTCATCCAATCCCATAATACGTGCCCCTACTTCGGGAATAAGCACTTCCGGAATTTTAAAGGTTGGGCCATATATTGAGTTAAACCGCTTGGCAATATCCCGGGCAAACTCTACATGCTGCTTCTGGTCTTCTCCGACAGGAACTAAGTCTGTTTCGTAAAGCAGAATATCGGCAGCCATAAGAACAGGGTAATCAAAAAGACCAGTACTAACTTCATTTTTACACTCCTTTGATTTCTCTTTAAACTGTGTCATGCGATTCAACCACCCCATCGGAGTAAAACAGTTCAGGATCCAAGCAAGCTGTGCGTGTGCACTAACCTGAGATTGGACGAACACGAAGGATTTTTGGGGATCGATGCCGGAAGCTATAAGAAGAGCAGCTAATTGCCGTATCTGTCTTTTTAAAATCCTGGGATCCTGGTAAATAGTAATTGCGTGCAGGTCAACAATGCAAAAGATATTCTCAAATTCATCCTGCCGCAGCACCCAATTTTGAACTGCTGCCAGGTAATTGCCAATGTGAATGTTACCTGTTGGTTGTATTCCAGAAAGTACTCGTTTTCTCATTATTTTCTATAGTTTTCTTGCTATCTTCTCAATTTTATAGCCTTCCATTATATCGCCTATTTTATAATCAGAAAAATTACCTATGGATATGCCGCACTCATAACCTTCAGATACCTGAGAAACCTCATCTTTAAAACGCCGAAGATTGCTAATCTTTCCGCTAAAGATAGTAGTGTTGTCTCTGATTATATCTATATTGAGCGTGCGCAAGATCTTACCCTTAGTTATAGTACACCCCGCCACAACACCACTTCGCGAGAGATTAAAAACCTGCTTCACGCGTGCCTGTCCAAAAGATACCTTTTTTATCTTTGGGCTTAACAACCCTTCTAAAGCCGCCTTTATCTCCTCGACTAATTCATAAATTATATTGTATGTCCTTACCTCCACCTGCTCTTTTTTAATTAATTCCTTTGCTCGCTCTTCTATATTTATATGAAAACCCAAGATTAGCGCATCAGAGACAGACGCCAGCATTACATCTGAAGTGTTAATTAAGCCCACTCCTTTATGGGTTATCTTAAATTTTACCTCTTTTGTCTCTAATTTTATTAGAGAATCCCGCACCGCCTCTAATGAGCCGAATGTGTCTGCTTTAATAATAATCTTCAGCTCTTTAAGAACACCGTTTTTTATTTCCTGATGTAAATCCTCCAGCGAAAACCGATGTGGTGAAATATTCCTTTTTTCCTTTGTCTCGCGCAGCGAGATAAGTGCTCTTGCCCCTTTCTCGTCCTTGACAACAAAAAATCTCTCTCCTGCCTCAGGCACGGATTCAAAACCTAAAATTCCCACAGGCTGACTGGCAGTAGCTTCCTCAACTCTCTGGCCACAGTCATTAAATATTGCCTTTACCTTTGCTAAGTTCTTCCCCGCAACAAGTAGATCATTAAGATGTAATTTTCCATTCTGCACCAATAAAGTTGCCAGAGGACCCCTGTTTGGGTCCTGTCTTGCCTCAATAACAACACCCCTTGCTATCTGATTATAATCTGCTTTCAATTCTAACATTTCTGCCTCTAAAAGAATCATCTCTAATAATTCATCTATGCCCTGACCGGTTTTGGCAGAAACCTCTACCGTTACGGTCTTGCCTTGCCACTCCTCAGGAACTAAACCAATATCAGCAAGTTGCTTCTTTACCCTATCTACGTTAGCCTGAACTCGATCAACTTTATTTATGGCGACAATTATAGGAACCTCAGCATCTCGGGCATGGTTAATTGCCTCAATTGTCTGAGGCATAACACCATCATCAGCAGCAACCACTAAAACAACAATATCTGTAATCTGTGCGCCCCGTGCACGCATTGCCGTAAATGCCTCATGACCGGGTGTATCCAAAAATGCAATCTTACCCTTATCTAAATTAACCTCATATGCACCGATGTGCTGGGTTATGCCTCCATGTTCAAAATCAACGACCTTTGTCTTTCTAATCATATCCAAAAGGGAGGTCTTACCATGGTCAACATGACCCATAAATGTTACTACGGGTGGACGAACATTTAAATCCTGAGGCTGGCTTGATACCTCATGTAAGGAAAGCAGGCGTTCTTCTAAAGAGGGAGCCTGCTTGACTTTAAAGCCAAAATTCTCACAAACCTGCTCTACTTCATCTTTTCCTAAAGATTGGTTAATGTTGGCTAGGATTTTTAACTTTAAAAGTTCCTGCATTAGCTGCGAGAGTTTAATTTGAAGCTTAACCGCTAAATTCTTAACAGAAATAGGGAAATCTAATTCTAATACCTTAGCTTGTGGCGCCTCTTCAACCAAAATTGCTTGTAGCTGCTGGGGTTGAGGCTCTAAGGTCTTTGCTTGAATTTTAGACTTGCGGGAGACTCTTCTCTTTGGTTTAGGGGCTATTTCTTTCCTCTTGATTTGCTTTTTGCCTGGCTCTTTTCGTAGGACCGCAGGCTTTTTTGCTTTCCTTGCCCCGTTTGAAATCCCTCGCCTAACGGCGGGGGCAGCTACCTTTGGTGTCTTACTTCGAACGGGGTTTGGCTTTGTAGAGGAAGCCCTTAAGCGAGTCTTTGAAGCCTTTCTCACTTTAGTTTTTAATGCTTTTGGTTTCTTAGGTTTTTTTATCTTTTTCATTTAATGGAATTGTCTTTTTTGCCTCACTAATTAATTTCTTTGCTTTCTTCTGCCCCATTCCTTTGACCTTGCATAAATCATCTATAGCCGCCCCTGCCAGATCAATAACACTCTTAAAACCTGCAGCATTTAAATTTTCTAAGAGTTTTTCTCCAACGCCGGAAAGATTTATTAAATCATCCTTGGGAGGTGCCTCCTTTAATCTCTGCTTTTCCACGTCTTCTGGGCTGCGAATATCTAACTCCCAGCCAACAAGACGACTGGCTAAACGAACATTTTGACCGTTTCTGCCAATTGCTAAAGATAACTGATCTCTATTAACAATAACCTCCGCTCTCTGATTTGCTTTATCTAAGCATACCTCTATAATCTGGGCAGGAGAAAGGGCAGCAATAATATAATCTTTCATATTTTCACTATAGCGAACAATATCAATCTTTTCCCCTCTTAATTCATTAACAACGTTTTTCACGCGGCTACCCCGCATTCCTACGCAGGCACCGACAGAATCGACCCTCTCATCCTTTGAATAAACAGTTATCTTCGTGCGTTCGCCTGGCTGGCGAGCAATTGCTCTGATTTCAACAATGCCCTCATAAATCTCAGGAACCTCCAATTCAAAGATTTTCTTTACAAAATTAGAGTGACTACGGGAAAGAATAATTTGTGCACCCCTGACTTGCTTACTCACCTCTAAAACATAAGTCCGGATACGTTCGCCTTGACGAAATGTCTCGTTTGGACACTGATGGCGACGTGGCAAAATGCCCTCACCTTTACCTAAGAGATCGATAATGATGCTATTTCTTTCAAAGCGGTACACTGTTCCACTAACAATCTCACCTACCCTGTCTTGGAATTCAATAAATATGTTCTCTTTTTCTGCCTCACGAATCTTCTGAATAATAACCTGTTTTGCTGTCTGAGCAGCAATGCGCCCAAAATCGAGGTCCGTGATTTTCTTACCTTCATATGTTGCCTGAATCTCTCCATTGTTTGGGTTAATGACAACTTGAATGTCATGACTCGATTCAAGATTCAATGTTTTCCTAATCGCACTGACCATTGCCGTCTCCACCGCATTAATTAAAACCTCTTTCTTTATTCCTTTTTCTCGTTCAATCTGTTCTAATATTGCCAATAATTCCTTAGACATCTCTCTATTCTCCATGTTCTTTGTCTAAATATGGGTAAATATGGGGACGGTTCTCGCTATCTTATTGTAATACAACAAGATAAAAATAAATTTTCGCCACAAAGTCGCCACAAAAACGTTGACGACCCGCCAAAGTATTGTGGCGGGATTTGCACCAGAAAGTCGCCACAAAGCGTTGGCGACCCGCCAAAGTATTATGGCGGGATTTGCACCAGAAAGTCGCCACAAAGCGTTGGCGACCCGCCAAAGTATTATGGCGGGATTGGCGCATCCGCCGGTTCTTATTGGAGGCGAATCCGCCAATTATTTTGGCGGAAGCTCAAAATTCCAACTTCGCCTTACTAATATTATCCCAGGGTGTCTCTAGGACCCCCTTTTCGGTTTCCATAATCAATAAATTCTGCTCCACACAAGAAATCACACCTCTAGCCTCCCACTTTCCTTGCTCAGGCTGTTTGAAAAAGACCTTTATCTTCTTTTTGATACATCGTCTAAAATCATCTAAATTTAGCAAAGGCCGATCCAAACCAGGAGAGGCAACTTCTAATGTATAAGCATCCTCAATAATATTCTCTTCATCTAAAATCTGAGCTATTTCATTATTTAAAGATGCGCACTTATTTAAAGTTACCCCACCCTCTGCCTTATCTACTAAAATACGAAGGGTTGAGTCTTTTCTTCTGTATTGATAACTCAGATCCACAAGAAAGAGATTTTGCCCTGCCAAATAATTGCTAACTATCTCTCGTAATCTGGACTCTATCTCGTGTTTGTCCATTAAATCGGCCCTATATCCTTCATTGTAGTTGTGATGACCTCATCTATCTTGTCTGATTTTAAAATGCGTCTTTCGCCTGTGCGACGAATCTTTAGCTCTATTTTATTTTCTCTTAAGAGCCTGCTGCTAATGATAATCTGCAAAGGTATGCCAATTAAATCTGCATCTTTAAATTTAATCCCGGCATATTCATCGCGCTCATCCATTAAGAGCTCGAAATCTTCTTTTAGGCTATTGTAAATACCCAAAGCCACTTCATAAACCCTGCCATTTCTCTCTAATGGCAAAATAATAATTTTGTAGGGGCTGACCTCTGTTGGCCAGATAATTCCATCTTCATCATTATTTTGTTCAATTATTGCTGAGATTATTCGTGAAACCCCCATACCGTAACATCCCATAATCAGCGGCTTTTCTTTTCCCTCTGCATTAAGAAAATGTGCTTCCTGAATACCGCTATACTTCGTACCTAACTGAAAAATATGTCCGATCTCAATTGCATTTATCTTCTCTAAAGACCTACTGCAGTTTGGACAACGAGAAGTCGCAACGCTTGAGCTTACGCTATATTTACAACTCTTACAATATTTAACAATATCCTCACCCGCCGCGGCTACTGCCATAAATTCATGAGAGATGCCTCCACCCATCAGCCCAGGGTCAGCCTCAACCTCAACAAAGGTCAAACCCAGCCTTTTAAATATACGCGCGTAAGTCTGACGCATCTTCTTGTAGCTCATCTTTAATCCCTCTTCATTACAATCAAAGCTATAAGCATCCTTCATAATAAACTCGCAGGAGCGCAGAAGACCAAACCGCGGACGGATTTCATCACGAAATTTAACCTGAATCTGGTAAAGAATAAGGGGTAGTTGCCGGTAAGAAAAAATATTCTTTTTTGCCAAATCAGTAATAATCTCTTCGTGTGTTGGCCCAAGACAAAGGTTGCGGCCACGGCGGTCAGCAAAGCGAAACATAACCTGGCCTATTTCTTTGTTGCGCCCCGAATTTATCCATAACTCTTGCGGCTGTAAGGCAGAAAGTAACAACTCTTGCGCCCCGGAAGCATCCATTTCCTGGCGAATAATCTTCTCGATATTATTTAAAACCTTCCAGCCTAAAGGCAGATAAGTATAGACTCCTGCAATGAGCATACGGATAAAGCCCCCGCGCACAAGCAAGCTATGACTCGCTGTCTGTGCTCCTTCAGGTATTTCTTTTAAGGTTGGAATAAATGCCTTCGTCCAGAACATCCGTTGAATATTATCTAATTTTACTTAACTCTTCTAGCAATACATCCACGCATTTTTCAACTGGAACTTTTTTTACGGGTTTACCTTTCTTGAATAATAAGCCCTCACTTTTTCCAAAGGCTATTCCTATATTTGCTTCTTTTGCCTCTCCAGGCCCATTAACCTCACAGCCCATCAGAGCTAATTTCATTGGCCGGGTTGACGCTTGAAAGTTAAGAGTTGAGAGTTTTTCTTGTAACTCTTTAACAATTTTAATTAAATCTACCCGGCACCTGCCGCAAGTCGGACAACTGATAATCTCTGGGCTAAATTTCCTTAATCCCAATACATTAAGGATATCCTTTGCTACCCTTATTTCTTGCGCTGCCGTGTCAGTCAGAGACACTCTTATTGTATCACCGATACCCTCACAAAGCAAACTCCCCAGGCTAATCGCTGACTTTATTGTCCCTATTCTGGAAGGACCTGCAGCAGTCAGGCCTAAATGAAAAGGATAATCGCAAAGCTTGGCCATCTTTTGATATGCCTTGATTGTCTCAAAGATATCGGATGATTTTAACGAGACAACAATATCACAAAAACCAAAATCTTCTAATATCCTGATATAACCCAAAGCGCTCTTTACTAAAAGCGCGCTCTGCCTAAGGCGCGATGCCTGAGATCCAAAAGATTTTATGGAACCTGAATTTACCCCAACTCTAATGGGAATATGCCTGCGCTTCGCCTGACAGATAATCTCATAAATATCATTCTTTTTATAGATATTACCCGGATTAAGTCTGATTTTGTCAGCCCCTGCCTCTATTGCTCCAAGCGCCAAGTTTTTATCAAAATGTATATCTGCCACCAGGGGCATCCGGGTCTGGGTTCTGATAACTTTTAAGGCCAAAATATCCTTATTGTCCTTAATTGCTAAACGTAAGATTTCACATCCTGCCTTATCTAATGCCTCTATTTCCTTTAAGGCAGCAGATACAAATTCAGTCTTTGTCTTGAGCATTGACTGAATGGCAACAGGGGTATTTCCACCGATAATCAGACGACCTACTTTAATTCTTTTGGTCTTGCGCCGCATCATTCTATCCTGACCACCATGCCGATATCTTTTCAAACACGCCGTATCTTAACAAATCATTATAAAAAACAAAGGTTATCAACAGCAGAATAAAACTGAGCCCAATCTGAGTAATTATCTTCTCTGTGCGCACGCTAAGCCGTTTCTTTCGTATCTTTTCCAAAAACAGAAATAAAAGATGCCCCCCATCTAATACCGGCAGAGGCAGAAGATTAAAAATAGCCAAACTCATACTCAATAGGGCAACTACATTCAAAAGTGGCACAATGCCCAAATCAGCAGCTTCTTTGGTAATAAAAAATATCCCTAAGGGACCGGTTACTGATTCTTTAATCGATGTCCTGCCTATAATCATCCATCCGAGAGACCTAAGTATCAATCCAGTAAGAGATAATAACCTTGCGCCTCCCTGCCAAAATGACTGTATTGGCCCATACTTTGTGATAATAAAGTCCTCTTTGGGTTTTATGCCGATTAAGCCCACACTTTTTCTCTCTCCGAAAATGGTCTCTAACTCCTTCTGTTTGATTCTCACAGGCATATTCAACTGAGTGCTTCCTCGCATAACAGTTAAATGAACTGTCTCGGTCTCCTTTCTGCAATGAATTAATCTTTGCAGATCAGTCCAAAATTCTACCCTTTGATTATCCACAGCAACAATCTTATCTTTCGGCATCAGTCCTGCATCTTTCGCCCCAAAACCATCAATAACCTCACCAATAGAAGAACCAAGCCTCGGAAAGCCTATAAAAAAGATTAAACAGAAGCAAAAATAGGCCAAAACATAGTTCAATAATGGCCCATAGAAAATTATCCTTGCACGCGTCCGAATAGATTTTGAAAGATATTCATCCGGTTGATTTTTAAATTCAGAGGGTGAATCACCAGCTAACTTTACATAACCGCCTAAGGGAATAGCGCATATTAAATATTCTGTTGTTCCTCTTCTCCAGCTAAATATTTTTGGGCCAAACCCCAAAGAGAACTCATCAACACGCACTCCCATTCTCTTGGCAACAATAAAATGGCCAAATTCATGAACGATGATTAAAATGCTAAGAACGATGATAAAGATTATAATAGACATCTTTCTGCCTCCGCGCGCGCCCAGGCATTACAAGCAAGAACATCCTCTAAAGAGGGCTTCCCAATCTTTTTGTGTCTGCCTAACACCCTTTGAATAATCTTAGGTATTTTTAAGAAATCTATTCTTTGTCTTAAAAAGGCATCCACAGCTACCTCATTAGCGGCATTCAATACACAAGGCAAACTTCCCCTTTCCTTTGCTACATTAATTGCCAACCTCAGACAAGGAAATCTTCCCAAATCAGGCTTTTCAAAAGTAAGCTTTTTTAATTTAAAAAAATCCACCCCTCCTGCATAAGTCTTTCTTCGCTGGGGCCAGGTAAGGGCATACTGTATAGGAATACGCATATCAGCCCGGGAAAGCAAAGCAATCACTACTCCATCAATAAATTCAACCATAGAATGAATAATAGCTTCGGGATGGATAATAACCTCTATTTGAGAAAAAGATAAGCCGAATAAACTCATTGTTTCCATAATCTCAAATCCCTTGTTCATTAATGTGGCTGAGTCCACTGTAATCTTTCTGCCCATATTCCAACGAGGGTGACAGAGAACCTGTTTGCGAGTTACCTGTTTTAACTCTTCAAAGGGCAGGTGATGAAACGGGCCGCCGGAACAGGTCAAATAAATTTGCTTAAGATTAAGTTTATCTTGACCCTCAAGACACTGCCAGATTGCTGACTGCTCACTATCTACCGGTAAAATTTTGGCTTTCGTTCTTTTTGCCTCCTCGATAATTAAATCCCCGGCCATAACAAGGGCTTCTTTATTGGCTAAAATAATTATCTTTTTTTTCTTAATTGCAGCTAAAAGAGGTAGTAGTCCAGCTGAGCCTGTGATTGCCAAAACCACAAGATCAACATCTTTATCTTCTACTATAGACAAGAGTCCTTCCTCTTCGACGCAGATTCTACAAGAAAAGGGGCCTTTCTCCTTCTTTAATTTCCGGAAAGCAGCTTCGTTAACAACGCAGGCTCTTTTCGGCCTGAATTGCCTAATCTGTCTTGCCAATGAATTTACATCTGAATATGTGCTTAAAGCAAAAACTTCAAAACCATCCCCCAGTGATTCGATCACCCCTAAGGTGTTTTTGCCTACAGAACCTGTTGAACCAAGAATAGCAACCCGTCTCATTTTATACCCCAAAATGCAACACCCAAAAATAAAACGCCGGTGCAGTAAAGAGAACGCTATCAATACAATCCAAAAATCCACCCAGGCCCGGAAAGATAGTTCCTGAATCCTTAACTTGGCAGTCTCGCTTCATTAAAGATTCGGATAAATCTCCGAGTTCCCCCATGATGCCCAAAAAAATTCCCAGTATAAAAAGATGTAAATAAGAAAAATTGAGGCCTCCCATAAGGGATTTGCAACTTAAACTTGTCAGGACAGCAAATAAAATTCCTCCTAATAGACCCTCAAGAGATTTTGTTGGACTTATCCGGGAGAAAGGTCGCCTTTTGCCAAATCGATGACCTAACAAATATGCGCCAATATCGCCCGCTTTAGTAATTAATAAAACACTGGCTAATAATCCTGCTCCACCTGGTAAATACCTCAGTTTAATCAAAAAGGTCGTAAACCAGATAACATAAAAAATCCCAAACATCGTCACAGAAATACCGACAATTACACCTGAATTTTCTCCGCGCTTAAAGTGGATCAAGATTAGAACTACTAAAACAAAACTTATGAGCAGCAATTCCCAGCCTTTTGTCAATTCAAAATGTAAAGATGTAGAAACTAAAACAACTGCACCAACTGCCATGCCGAAATATTTAAAGATTTCAATCCCTTTTTTCTCAATCATCGTAAAAAATTCATATAAAGCACCGAGGGCAAAAATACCAATCACTAATGCAGAAAGCCAGTTGATACTTACAGCAAAGCCAATAATTGAAATTAAGATTAAAGAGCTAATTATGCGTCGAATAAGCATTTTATTCCTTAATCCTTCGTCTTCGTCCTTCGCTTCGCTCAGGACTAATCTCTCCGAAGCGGCGATGCCTTTCTTGGTAATCCTTGATTGCCTCGCTCAAATCCTCTTTTTTAAAATCAGGCCAGTAAATTTTAGTAAAATAAAGCTCGGCGTAAGATGCCTGCCAGAGTAAAAAATTGCTCAACCGTAGCTCTGCGCCTGTGCGGATTAAAAGGTCAAGCTCAGGCAAGTTACGAGTATAAAGGAATTGAGAAAAGACCCTCTCATTTAAGGTCTTTATCCAATCAGGGGATTTAGTTGCTAATTCAATAATCTGACGACAGGCATCAACAATCTCTTGCCGGGCTCCATAATTTAATGCCAGAACCAGAGTCATCCCCGTGTTTTTTGCAGTGAGCTCTTGCGCTTTCTTAATCTTAAATAAAAGCCGCTCTGAGAGAGACACGCTTCGGCCAATAACGCGAAAACGCAGGTTATCTTTATTTAATTCCTTAATGTCATTATCTAAAAAATGAGAAAAAGCCCTCATTAACATATCTACTTCTTTTTTTGGTCTTTGCCAATTCTCGCAGGAAAAGGCAAACAATGTCAGAGTCTCAATCCCTAACTGATTTGCTGCCCTGGTAATCTCCTTTATTCGCTTCATGCCTTTTCTGTGACCTGCACTGCGCATAAGCCTTCTCATCTTCGCCCAACGGCCATTACCATCCATTATTATAGCAACGTGTTTAGGAATGTTGTTTTTATCTAACATTGAAACGCCTTGCACTTTACGCCTTGCGCTTTATTGATGGACTCGATAATCTATATTGGCAAATATATTATCCCTATATTCGATCTCAGAAAGCCAATGTTCATCAATAGAGTTTCCCTTTATCTCCTCAAAAAGCCGATTAAATCTTAAAAGATGCTGCTTTGTGCGAAGCACAGCATAATCAACATGCGTACCTGTTGCCATAATAAAAGCCCAATCAGAGCTCTGCGAAAGCAATAATTCTCGCAGCGCCTGATTTAAGGCTCTTTTTAATAATCCAGATGCTTGAGGGTGGAACTTTACCAATTCAGTCATACGCTCTGAGGCTTCGTCTAAATGCCGGTAAATCCAGTCGTTTGTGCCTTGTAACCAAACCTCAGAATAACCCTTCCAGCCCCAACTGGAAAAAGAAGGGCTAACTTTCTGATGGCGGGGATTCTCTCTAAGATATTCGGATGGGGTAACCATTTTAATAATGTCCTGATCAAAATAGAGTTTGCGAATAAGAAAATCAAGCCATTGTGGGCCTTCAAACCACCAATGTCCAAATAATTCTGCATCATAGGGAGAAACAATAATCGGCTTCTTTTGCAAAAAATCATAAAGATACTCTATTTGCTTCTGGCGATTAAAGATGAAATTGCCTGCATGCTCTGCTGCTTTATCTGTGGCCCTGCTTGGAATATAAACCTGCTTATCATTTGTTGCTGCAGTTATGCGATAATATTTTATTCCTGTAGCTATACGCGCGCCATCAAGATGAATATAATCTTTTATATACTCAAGATCTAAATCAAAACCAATGTCCCGGTAGAAATCACGGTAGAAATAATCGCCAGGATACCCCTCGATTGAAGACCAAACCTGCTTCGAAGATTCAAGGTCCCGGCCAAAACAGGCAACGCCGGATTTACAATAAACAGGAGCAAATGCCCCATATTTAGGCCGTGGCTGGCCATGTAAAAGGCCATGAGCATCGACAAAGAAGTAATTTATGCCTTCGTCTTTTAGGAGTTGGTCATCGCCGGGCTGATAGCCACATTCAGGAAGCCAGATACCTTTAGGATCCCTGCCAAAGCTCTCTTTATAATGCTGACAGGCAACCTTAAGCTGGGCACGCACAGAAGGTTTTGTTGCCTCCATCAAGGGAAAGTAACCATGGGTTGCAGCAGAGGTGATAATTTCAAGGTTACCGATGTCCTGAAAATATTTAAAGGCATTGATCAGGTTCTTTTGATAACGCAAAAATGTCTCTTTTGCTCGTTTAAAAATCTCTAGGTACATATGAGCCAGTTGATTAAACTCCGGTTGCCAACGAGTGCGCTCTGTCTCCTTAGAAGCCAACTCAATCAGGTTATTTATATGTTTTAGATACCGCTCTTGAAGCAAGGAATCAGAAAACATACTTAGAAGTGTAGGGCTCAAAGACAAAGTCATGCGAAAATCTACGTTGTCTCTTAATAAACCTTCGAATACCCGGATTAAAGGAATATAGGTTTCAGTTATTGCCTCATAAAGCCACCTCTCCTCTAAAAATTTTTCATGCTCAGGGTGCCGCACATAAGGAAGGTGACTGTGTAAAATTAAACATAAATAACCTTTATTCATATTTAGTTAATTTGTTAATCGGGTATGACTTGTTTGCTGTCAGGCAGGAAAATCGGCTTTCCCCTTTTTACCGGACTAGCGCCGACACCTACTCCATAAAGCCGGGCAAACATATCCTCCGTAACCATCCACTCTTGATCATTAATGCAAGAGGGGCCGGCAATTGGAGTAGAGACTATATTTGAACGCACAATCGTAAGAAATCTATTATCAGGCAAAAGTAATCCTAAATCAACACACCAGCTGCGCGCTGGTGTCTTTGTCTCAATATGCCAATTATTGGCAAAAGAGTTAACTACAATATCAAAGAAAGAATGAGCGTTACTGCCATCAAAGATAGTATCCGTGGTATCATAAACACGTAAGATTATCTTTGTCTTCTCATCCAAAGATGGCGTTTCCCTCCTCAACTTTTCCCACGTGGATTCGGTAATTTCCCAATAGGCATAAATCCAGTAGGGGTCACGCACCCGTAAAACAATCTTATCCTTGCCATAACCTGTGGGTAGCTGTTGGGGCTTATCAATCTTTTGCACTTCCCGCTTCGGCTCTCTATAAAACCTGGGTTGAGTAACCTTCTCTTGCACTGCAATCTTGCTTCTAACGGCCTGCTTTTTCCCTCTTGTCCATTTTGCTATTGAGCCCGCCTTTCTGATTACTTCTTTAAAAGCATCTTTAACGCGTTGTGCTAACCGTCTCATATCTCTGCCCTCCCGCCCTGTACCATACGGTACAGGGCCCGCTCCGTACCATACGGTACAGGGCCCGCTTGTTGTCAAATGTGGAGACCTGACCCCTATTTTTCTTGGGCAACTTCAGCGGTTTCTTTAAGCAATGACTCTTTTAAATCTTCCTCTAATTTTTCTTTTAATCTTTTTGTCTTTTCTAAATCTTCTTTTAATGTCTTGTTTTCTGAAATTAACTGATTTAATTTATCAACTGTCAGTTGATGTTGTATTTTTTCCTGATTAAATTCTTCTCGAATTTTTGCTAAAGCCTGTTTTAATTCTGGAATTTCTTTTGTGAAGCTCAATTTCTCTTCCTCTAAAGTCATACGACTTGCTCTTTCTTGATTGACTAAGTGTCTCTGTCTTTTTGCCCCCAAACAAGAATGAATGGTAGAAAGAAAAAAGATTATAGCTAATATCCCGAGAATTAAAATTAATCTATTTTTTAGATCTTCATTCATAACCATACCTCCCCTATTTTATATTCTCCACCGGCTCTTCAAGTTCGATAATTTCAATTTCCTCCTCCCCTTCTAAAACTGTTGCTGGTTCTTCTAAATCTTTTGTCTCTTTGACCTTAATCATCTTCGGCAGAATTACTACTTCCACACGACGATTTAGCTGCTTACCTTCTTTTGTGTCATTAGAGGCTACAGGCTGATACTCACCGTAGCCAACTGCCGAAGCACGCTGGGGCGAAATTCCCTTTTTATCAACAAGATAATGCAATGTACTTAAAGCTCGCGCTGTGGATAATTCCCAATTCGACTTCCAACCAGAATATCTAATTGGTTCGTTATCAGTATGTCCTTCAATACCAATAAGATATTGCGACACATTTTCTTTTAAAACACGGGCGACCTTATCTAAAATTGGAAAGGATTCTGAGCGTAGCTTCGCTTTGCCCGAATCATACAAGATATCTGCCAAAAAGGTAATCACCAAACCTCTTTCAGCCATCTCCAACCGTACTTCTTTACGAGCAATCTCCTCTTTGAGACGCTGCTGAAGCAACTGGTGGACGTTTCTTAAATATCCTATTTCTTGCGAAAGTTCATCGATCTTCTCAATATCTGAACGTCTACCCGCTTGAAATTTAAACATGCAGCCCGCTAAACTTACTGTCATAAAAAATACAGCCAATACTAATGCTTTTTTCTTCATCGCTCCTACCTCCTCAATGAGTCCGCCAAAGTTCGTTGGCGGACGAATTGATCCCGCCGAATGCTCTAAAATTATCAGGGAGAATTTTAGAGCAGTTTATGAGGCGGGGTATGTACATTATTTGGGTCATTCCATAAGTCTCGTCCTTACTTATTTTAAATTATATCTATACCTTCGTCAATATCTATAAATTTCTATATTCTGACTGTCTGGTTACGCTGCGAACCCAAAGAAATCATGAATATCTTTATCCGAAGTAAATCTTGAATGGCTTTAATATAAACCTTCGTATTTTTTGGTAATTTGCGATATTCTGTAATAGTAGAAATATCTTCTTGCCAACTGGGATATTCCTGCCAGATAAGCCTTCCTTTCTCTAATACGTCTAAATCATCATAAGGGTAATTTCTAAACATCTTGCCCTTATATTTATAAGCAATACAGATCTTAATCTTTTTTAACCCTCCCAAAACATCAAGCTTTGTAATGGCAAGTTCAGAAACCCTATTAACTGAAGCGGCTGTGGATACCATTACTGCATCAAACCAACCACAACGCCGTGGTCTGCCTGTGGTTGCGCCAAATTCATTTCCTTTTTTACGCATAAATTCACTAAATTTTTTGGATAATTCTGTAGGAAAAGGACCTTCACCTACTCGCGTCGTATAACTCTTTGCTACGCCAATTATTTTATCTATAGAAGTTGGCGCAATGCCGCAACCACTGGCAGCCCCGCCAGCAGTAGTAGTTGAGGATGTTACATAAGGATAAGTTCCAAAGTCAATATCAAGAAATGTTCCTTGGGCGCCTTCAAAAAGCAAAGACTTTTTTTTCTTTATCGCCTCGTTTAAAAAACGACTGACATCAATAATATATGGCTTTATTGCTTTGCCGTAGTCTAAATATGTTTTATATATTGAATTAAAAGAAAAACCGCCAAAGCCATAGACCTTACGAAAAATTTCATTCTTCTCTTTAAGATTATCCTTGAGCTTGCGAGAAAAAACATCGGGGTTTATGAGGTCAATTACCCTTATGCCACAACGATTAATCTTATCAGCATAGCAGGGGCCAATGCCTCTGCCTGTTGTACCAATCCGGCGAATTCTTCTTTTTTCCCGAAGAACATCCATTATCTTATGATACGGAAATATTATGTGCGAAAGAGAAGATATCTTTAATCTGCTATTAATATTGTAGCCCTTATCCTTAAAGGCCTCAATCTCTTTAAATAAAATCTCTGGGTCAACAACTACCCCATTGCCAATAACACAAATTTTGCCTTTATGCAGAATTCCGGAAGGAAGAAGATGAAAGATATGCGCCTGCGTATCAACGACAACTGTATGACCGGCGTTACTGCCTCCTTGAAAACGAATGATACAATCAGAATCCTCAGCTAAGAAATCAATTATTTTCCCCTTGCCTTCGTCTCCCCATTGTGTGCCGATAATAACGGTATTCATTGTTAAGGATTCATTGTAAATATCTTTTCTGCAATCTCTGGATATTTGGCAACAAATTTTAATTCCTCGTCAATAAGGGGTTTCTGATTATGAACATTGGCATAACGCACAAGTTCCAGGACACGTATTGCTTGCGCATCATCTTTAAATTTAACCTCTAATTTCTCATAAACATTCCTAAATCCCTTAATTCCTGAATACTCGCCTGCTGTAATCTTACGGCCTGTTTCAACAACCTCTGGTTCACCCCTACCCAATTCCTCAAAATCATAAAGTTCGTAATTGCGCCTATCCTTCAATGCCCCATCCGCATGAATTCCTGACTCGTGGGCAAAGGCATTGCTGCCCACGCCTGGTTGATTAATTGGTATCGGCACACCAAAGGCATAAGAGGCATATTTGCATAATTTCCAGGTATATTTCAAACTAATGCGCTCATCCAATTTATATTTGTCCTTTAATCTACTCCCATACTTTATTGCTAATATAACCGGAATCAAATCAGCATTTCCCGCACGCTCGCCCATTCCATTAATACACGTGTTAATATAAGCATCGAACCCTGCATCATTAACTGCCATTGCACCTACCACTGAATTGGCCACAGCCAAACCCAGATCATTATGACAGTGTAGTTCAATAGGCATCTGCGCTGCTTGCGTTAATTGCTTAACTCGCTCATAAATACTAAAGGGGGAATCATATCCTAATGTATCGCAATATCTAATCCTGTCTGCCCCTGCTCCTTTTGCCACAAGAGCAAACTCAATTAAATATTCCATACGCGTCCGCGAAGCATCCTCAGCATTCACGCCTATTGATTTTATGCCTTTTTTCTTTGCTTCTTTTACTGCCTTGGCCATCTCAGTAATTACCTTTCTGTGGTCAAGTCTGCCCTTAAATTTATGAATAATCATCTGGTCGGATGTAGAAATAGAAAGGTTAAGATGTTCTATCTTTGGCGTTAGCTGAAAGGTAGCCTTCACATCCTGCGCTGTTGCCCGAATCCAGCCGCTTAAGCGAATTGGCGACAAAACACCCATCCGGGCTAACTCTAAATTGGCATTAATGTAGTTTGTTTCATGATGGGTAAAAGGAAAACCAAACTCAGATTGAAATATACCCATCTTATTAAGATAGACATTAATCATTGTTTTTTGTAGTTTGGAAAGGCATATTCGCGAAGTCTGTACTCCATCACGGTTGGTAACATCAATTATGTAAATTTTGGGGTTGTTTTCCATTGCTTCACCTCAAAGCTTTATCAATTTTGCTGCCAAAACAAATTCTATCTTCCGTATCTCGTTCATTAAATCCGGACTTACGGGACTATCCACATTTAAAATGCTGATTGCCTCGCCGCCCCGAATCTTGCGGCCGAAAGTCATGGCAGCAATATTTATATCGTGCTTGCCTAAGAGTGTGCCAATCCTGCCAATAATCCCGGGTAAGTCCTGGTTCTTCATCACAACAAGATAGCCAAAAGGCGAAACCTCCACATAGAAATCATCAATCTTGACAATTCGAGGTTCTCGCTTTGGTGATAAAGTAGCAGCAACAACTTTACTTCCTTTATCTGTATCTATCTTAATAGAAATAAGATTTGTAAATTCTTCTTCGATTGACGCTTTTGTCTCTTTAATTTTGATCCCTCGTTCTCGTGCGAGAGCAACGGCATTAATAAAGTTAATTGCCTCTTTTAAAATCGGGGTAAGTAATCCCTTAATTACAGCAGCAGATAAACAAGATACGTCGCGCTTGGTAATCTCACCGCTATATTGAATCTCAATCTTGCTAATCCGGCCCTCTACGAATTGAGCGCTGAAATTGCCTAACCTCTCTGCCATAATTATATAAGGTTTGAGGAATTTATATTCTTGAGGTTCAATCTTGGGAAAGTTAACAGCATTGCGAATGCCCAATCCCTTTAAATAATCACGGACACATTCGGCAATCTCAACAGCGACATTAATCTGAGCCTCTTCTGTAGATGCGCCCAAGTGAGGTGTTGTAATAATATTGTCTAATTTTAGAAGTTCAGATTCTTTCTCCGGAGGCTCCTTCTCAAAAACATCTAAGCTTGCGCCGCTAATCTTGCCCTCTTTAATTGCCGCGACTAATGCCTTCTCGTCAATAATTCCTCCCCGGGCACAATTGATGACGCAGGCCCCCTTCTTCATTAAAGCGAACTCGCGATCAGAAATGAGATGCCTTGTCGCATCTGTCAACGGGGTATGCACTGTAATAAAATCTGATATTTTAAGTAAGTCGTCTAACTCTACTAATTCTATCCCGATCGCCTGGGCTGCTTCATGAGAAAGATAGGGGTCATAAGCTGTAATCTTTATCCCAAAGGATAGTGCTCGCTTTGCTATCTCTTTTCCAATTCTTCCCAATCCAATAATCCCTAAAACCTTACCATAAAGTTCCACCCCCATAAATTTAGAACGCTTCCACTCGCCGCTCTTTACGGAGTTATTTGCCTGAGGGATGTTGCGTGCCAGACTTAAGATTAAACTCATTGTATGCTCGCAGGTAGATATGGTATTACCCGCTGGTGCATTCATTACCACAATGCCCTTTTCTGTTGCCGCCGCTAAGTCTATGTTATCTAACCCCACACCGGCACGGCCAATGACCCGCAAATTCCTGGCTTCGTCAATAACTTCTTTTGTAACTTTGGTTGCACTGCGCACAAACAAAGCAACATATTCGCAAATGATTGCCTTTAGCTCCTCTGGTTTTAGTCCTGTTTTCAGATCAACCTTAAATTCGGGCGTATCTTTTAAAATCTTCAGCCCTTCTTCTGATAATGGGTCACTAACCAAAATTCTCATTTCAAGAATACCTCCTGACTAGCCTTTAAGCCAACACCTAATTCAAATTTATAACCCATCTGATTCAATACTTTCTCAAGACAAGCAATACAGACAATTAGATCGAATTCATCAATATAGCCCATATGGGCAATGCGAATAATCTTACCTTTCAATTGCGCCTGACCTCCGGCAATGACCACGCCATAGGCATCGCGCATCGTCTTTACCAGTTTCTGCCCGTCAATACCCACAGGAACACAGATTGCTGTAACTGCATCAGAGGGAGCAGTTGATGCAAAGAGCTCCAATCCCAATGCCCTCGCTGCAGCTCGGCTCGCCTGCGCCATTCTCTTATGACGCTGAAAGATATTTTCCAAGCCCTCTTCCTTGAGCATCTTTAGTGCTTCATTCAAGGCAACAATCAAAGATATCGCCGAAGTAAATGGTGTATCAGTCTTATCGAGGGCTTTTTTTGCCTGCTTTAAGTCAAAATAATACTTGGGAGATTTTGCTTGCTCAATCAATTTCCAGGCTTTAGCACTTACAGAGAGAAAAGCAAGTCCTGGGGCAACCATCAAGCCCTTCTGTGAACCGGCAACTACTACATCTACACCCCACCTATCAGTCTGCAAATCAACTGCACCTAAACCACTGATTGCATCAACTACTAATACAGCGCCGCTTTCCCTGACAATTTTGCCAATTGTTTCGATATCATTAACCACCCCTGTAGAAGTTTCGCAAAGCGTTGTAAATACTGCTTTGATTCTCGATTCTCGATCAATTCTCGATTTTATTTCCTTCGGCTCCACTGCCTTACCCCACTCAACCTTGATCACCTCACAGTTTACTCCGAAACTTCGACAGATTTCTGTCCAGCGCTGGCCAAATTTTCCACCCTCAATTGTGACCACCGTATCTCCTGACGAAAGTAAATTACAGACTGCCGCCTCCATTGCACCTGTCCCGGAAGAAGCAAAGATAAATACATCATTTTTTGTCTGAAAAATATATCTTAAATCCTCCTCTACTTCTTTCAAAACTGCCTGAAATTGTGGCGTGCGATGGTGAATTATTGGACGCGCTGCAGCTGCCATTACCTGTGGCGGTAAAGGCGTTGGCCCTGGTGTCAATAAATAACTTTTCTTCATGGATTATCTCCTTGTTCCTTAGTGATAATCACCTGATCAACCAATCCATATTCTTTTGCCTCTTGCGCAGACATAAAATAATCGCGGTCTAAATCCTTTTGAATCTTCTCTATTGGCTGTTTGGTATGTATTGAAAATATCTTATTTATGCGGTCACGCAACTTCAAAATCTCCTTTGCATGTCGTGAAATATCCTCTGCCGCGCCCTGAATTCCTCCCCACGGTTGATGAATCATCACCCTCGAATTGGGTAAAACAAGGCGCTTGCCCTTTGTTCCCGCACATAAAAGCAAAGCCGCCATACTTGCTGCCTGGCCAACACAATAAGTAGCGACATCAGGTTTGACAAACTGCATTGTATCATATATAGCTAAGCCTGCTGTAACAGAACCACCTGGACAATTTATATAGATACTTATCTCTTTATTTACATTTTCCATTTGCAAGAAAAGCATCTGAGCAATAACAAGGTTAGCAATATTATCATCAATTGGTGAGCCAATAAAAATGATGCGGTCCTTAAGAAGCCGTGAGTAGATATCATAAGCGCGTTCATAACCACGGGCTGTCTGTTCAATCACCATGGGAACCAAGGTTTGATTTTTTATCTGCATTGTGACCTCCTCAATGAGTCCGCCAAAGTTCGTTGGCGGACGAATTGATCCCGCCGAATGCTCTAAAATTATCCCCTGCGGGGAGAATTTTAGAGCAGCTTATGAGGCGGGATATACATTATTATAGTAATCTCTTAAAACTAAAGCGGGAGACGGGCTTCGAACCCGCGACATTCACGTTGGCAACGTGATGCTCTACCAACTGAGCTACTCCCGCATTCCTTTTCGCAACCTCTCCTTCTATTGCCGCGGGAGAGACTCGAACTCTCAAGTCTTTGTCAGACATTAGGTCCTAAGCCTAACGCGTATACCAAATTCCGCCACCGCGGCCAAAACCCCATCAGCAAAAACAAGTTCACTGAGCCACCCGCGACTCGAACGCGGCACACCCGCCTTAAACATTTTTGTTAACTGTATGTCGCCATACAGATCAGACTATCCCATCCCCCTCACGCTTATCCTTAAAAAAGAAAGCGATGGGGGTCTCGATTATAGTCGTTGAACCTTCCCAGTACTTATTTGCTAAGATAATTTCTGATTCAAATAAATGCCGGGCTTGGCTGCAGATTGTCTGCATTTAAGAATTTTTACCCCCGCCACAATACTTTGGCGGGTCGCCAATGCTTTGTGGCGACAGACATAAAGGGTATCTTAAAATACTCAGACTTTCCCGCAATTTACGAGATTCTCACTATTGATTTCTCAATAATGGCCCCTTTTTCGCGAGGGCGGTGCTCTACCAGATGAGCTAGTGGCCCATTTCTATCTTAAATTTGTAATTATTGCCAAAGAACAAAATCTATATCTATTTCTGATAAGATTTTAATAATAAATCTAAGATTTTTCTCTTTGAAATTTTTCTTTTCCAAATTCCATTCTTTCTGCTCGCATTTATATAAATTCTAGGCGAAAAATTTATCTCTTTAGCAAATCTTAATAAGTTTTCCCTTTTGGAGATTTCTATCTCAGTGCCCCTTTTATTAATTCTGCTCTTTATACCAAAACCATTTAATAAATCTTTTATCTGTCCTAATATAAAAAATGAATTCTGATATCCCCTAACTCTACGTTTATCATTTTTATAATATACATTGCCTTCGTCATCAAAAAATGATTGTAAAAATACCCTCTTTTTTGACCTATGAGCACCATTTTTTAAATAATTGAAAATTGTTTCTTTTCGATCTTTAATATATCGAGCTAATTCTACATGATAGAATGGCAATCCATAAACATTATTATCTCTTAATTTAACTCTTGCTCTAACTTTAAATATTTTATATAGCATATTTCTCATATGAAGAATTTGATATCTATTGCTATTATAATAAATACAACCATCTTTCGTAATTCTACCATCGAACATAAAATGGGCTACAATATGTATTAAATCCTTCGACCAAGATTTAGGCTTAACGATCTCTCTACCTATGAGACATTTGCCTTTTCTTAAATTTGGTCTATTTCTGCATTTCTCACTTTGTCTTATTTTTATATCTTTTTGTTGCTCCATAGTTAAAGATATGTCTTTTGCTTGGTCGTAAACTGTAGTCTTTGGTATATTCAAAACCAGTGAAATTTCACCTAAAGAATAGCCTTTCACGCGTAACTCTCTGCATCTATTAATCAACTGATTTCCCACTCTTCTCACTCAAAGCTCCAATATTTCTTTCTCTTTACTTTTTAGTATCTCTTCTAACTGGGTATTATATTTATCAATCAGCTTTTGTAAACCCTGAAATCCCCTGAATTTGTCATCCTCTGGTATAACTTTATCCTTCTCTAATTTCTCAATTGCCTCTTTCGTCTTCTGTCTTATTGTACGCAGAGAAATCCTTCCTTCTTCTGCCATCTTTTTAATCAATTTTACGATCTCCTCTCTTCTTTCTTTCGATAAAGGCGGAAAGGATAATCGAATAAGTTTGCCGTCATTAGATGGACTAATCCCTAAGTTTGATTTCAATATCGCTTTCTCGATCTCAGTAATTATGCTTGGATCCCAAGGTTGAATCAGTAAAAGAGTGGCTTCCGGCACGGATATGCTTGCCAACTGTTTTAATAACGTAGGCGTTCCATAATAATTAACATATAACCCCTCTATAAGAGACGAGCGGGCACGCCCGGTTCGCACAGTAAGAAACTGCCGCTCTAATGCATCTTCGGCCTTTTTCATCTCCTCTTGGCATGTATGTAAAATCTCCTTTATTTTCACCCCGTTAAACCTCCTTTAATAATTGTTCCGATTTTCTCGCCCAAGACCACCCGTTTGATATTTCCTGCCTGATGCAAATTAAAAACTATTATCGGCAGATTATTATCCATACAAAGACTGATCGCTGTAGCATCCATCACAGCAAAACCTCTATTTAAAACATCAATATAGCGCAGGGCATCAAACTTCTTTGCGTCTTTATCTTTTTTGGGGTCTTTGTCATAAACACCATCAACGCCGGTTGCCTTTAAAATAACATCAGCATTTATCTCCATTGCGCGCAGTGCCGCTGCCGTATCAGTAGTAAAATAAGGGTTGCCTGTTCCCGCCACGAAGATAACAATACGGCCCTTTTCTAAATGCCTAATTGCCCGACGTCGAATGTACGGCTCAGCTATCTTGTGCATCTCTAAGGCGCTCATAACACGGGTCGCAAGATTAACCTTTTCTAAAGCATCCTGGAAGGCCAAACCATTAATTACTGTTGCCAGCATCCCCATATAATCAGCTACGGACCTGTCTAAATCCAAGCCTCTGTCTTTTGTGTTTTCCCGGCCGCGGAAGATATTGCCACCACCCAAAACAATCGTAATCTCTATTTTAAGCTCTCTTATTTCTCTTATCTGCAAAGCCAGAGAAGCTAAAAAGGCTTGGTCTATGCCATGCCTTTGTTTTCCCTGAAATGCTTCTCCGCTTATTTTCAAAACAATGCGTTTGTAGAGAGCCTTACTCATCTTCTGTCTCTCCTACTTTAAATTTTACAAAGCGGCGGATAATAATATTCTCGCCAAGCTTAGCAATAATATCGGCAAGATAATCCTTTATAGTAATCATCAGATCCTTAATAAAGGCTTGCTCCAGCAAACAGGATTCTCTGTAAAAGCCCTCTTTGTCTTTGAGGTTCTTGACAACCTCTCGGGGGACATCCTCTCTCTTTATATACTTTGGCTGGCAGGCAACAATTTGTAAAGCAATATCCTTAACAAACCGGCAAAATTCAGAATTCCTTGCCACAAAATCGGTCTCGCAATCTACCTCAAGTAATACTCCAACTTGATTGCCTAAATGAATATAGGCCTCAACTCTTCCCTTTTGTGCAGGGCGTGCTTGCCTGGCTTGTGCAAGTTTAAATCCACGCTTGCGTAAAACTCCAACTGCCTTTTCAAAATCACCGCTTGAGTCCTTAAGGGCTCGTTGGCAGTCAACAATACCTGCTTGTGTTTTCTTGCGTAATTCCTTAATCAGTTCTAAAGATACGCGCATATCATTTCTCCTACTACAACTTATGGCTTATCCTTCTCAACAACCTTGTCCTTTTCTCCTTCTGGATTAGCACTTCGACTTCGCTCAGTGCTAGCACTCCGACTTCGCTCAGTGCTAGCACTCCGACTTCGCTCAGTGCTAACCCCGGATTTATCGAACGGATTGGCCTCTCTGTTGGCAGTCTCTTCTTGAAGAAAAAGCTCTTCCGGTTCCTTCTCTGCTTCTAAGCTTAAACTCTCGTGAGATAGATCTTCCACAAAACGCTTCCTTCCTTCAATAACTGCATCGGCAATTAAAGAAGCGATAAGAGCAACGGACTTAATTGCATCGTCATTGCCCGGTACGGGATAATCAATAAACTCAGGGTTAGAATTTGTATCGATTAGTGCCACAATTGGAATTGACAATCTTCTTGCCTCTTTTATCGCCGTAGATTCCTGGTTTGTATCAATGACAAATAAAGCACCGGGTAACTCCTCCATTTGTAAAAGCCCCGAGAATTTACGGGCAAGATCTACTCGCTCCTTTTCTAAAAAGGAAATATCTTTCTTGCTCAGATTAGCAAATCCTGACTTCTTCATCTCCTCAATCTCGCGCAGACGCTCTATGCTCCTCTTGACTGTAGAAAAATTGGTCAGAAGCCCCCCTATCCAGCGCTTGGTAACATAATGCATAGAGCAGCGCTTAGCTTCTGCTTCAATTAGATCCCGGATTTGCTTCTTTGTGCCCACAAAAATTACGGATTTACCCTTAGCGACTAAATCAATAACAAAATCGCAGGCCTTCCCGAGATACTGCTTTGTTTTTTCTAAATCCAGAATATAGATTCCGTATCTCTGACCAAAGATAAATTTTTCCATCTTTGGATTCCAGCGTGAAATCCTGTGTCCAAAATGTACTCCTGCCTCCAATAATTGTTTTATTAATTGGTCTTCCACTGCTTATCCTCCTGGCAAATGTGTCAAAATGTCAAAGAAAAGTGTCAAAGTGTCACAGTGTCAAAGTTACCAAATACCTTGATACATTGATACTTTGATACCTTATCAAGACATCCTTCTATTTCTTTTTTTATAAGGTGTCTTTATCATAACACAATAGCTTGTACACTTCCATAATTAAATGCGACCCCTATGTTGCCCCTTGCGTCTGATAAAGCCAAAAATACACCCCTTTCTTTCTTAAAAGTTCTGTATGAGTGCCGGATTCAACAATTCTGCCTTTATGCAAAACAATAATCTGACCAATATTCTTAACTGTGGAAAGGCGATGAGCAATAATAAAGACTGTGCGTCCAGTCTTGAGTCTTTCCAAGGTCTCCTGCACAATACGTTCAGATACAGAATCTAATTGTGAGGTTGCCTCATCAAAGAGCAATAGGGCAGGATTTTTAAGCAACGCTCGCGCAATAGCAATACGCTGTCTCTCTCCACCCGAAAGACTAAGACCCCGCTCGCCAATCATTGTATCATAGCCTTGTGGTAACTTCATAATAAACTGATGCGCAAATGCTGCTTTTGCTGCCTCAACAATTTTTTCAAAAGAAACACGAGCGTCTCCATAACTAATATTGGCTCTTACGGCATCATTAAAAAGTATTGTTTCCTGACTGACAATACCGATATTGTCTCGTAATGAGCGTAAACTAAATTCCCGAATATCAACTCCATCAATTAAAATTTTTCCTTTTTGTGGTTCATAAAAACGCAAAAGCAAATCAACAAGAGTAGACTTACCTACGCCGCTTGGTCCAACAATAGCAATAGAACTACCGCTGGCCACCTTTAAATTTATATCCGAGAGAACCATAGCCTTCTCATAAGCAAATGAGACGTTCTCAAAAACAATATCCTGCTCAACCCCTTTTAAAACCTTGGGGTTAGGGCTTTCTATGATTGTCGATTGTGTATTAAGAACCTCGTATATCCGAGCGCTTGATGCCGTTGCTTGCTGATTCAAGGTATGAACCTGCGACAGTTTCTTGAATGGGCGAACTAAAGAAAGTAGTGCCCCTAAAAATAAACCAAAGACGCCAAAGGAAAGTTGGCCGTTAATAACATCGCGGCCTCCCCAGACAAAAACAAATATGCCCGCAATTACTCCGATATACTCTGTGCCTACGCCTAACAAAAGCTGGCGCTTAACTGATTTCATTACCAATCGCAGGTAATCCTGATTTTGCCCCGCAAACTTTCTAACCTCATAATCCTCCATGCAAAATGCCTTCACAATACGTGCGCCAAAGATAGTCTCATATAATAAGGAATGTAAATCAGCCATCTTTTCCTGCATGCGCAAAGATATCTTTTTTATAATTTTTCCTACCCTTAGTATCGGGAAGCTAATTAAGGGCAAAAGAACAAAAGAGATAGCTGCTAAGCGTGGGTGGATAAAAAAGATGATAAAAATAAACATAATCACGCGCAGCCCTTCATAAACAAGATCGGTAATTCCGTAAGAAACTGCGTTACCTATACGGCCAACATCAGTAATAACCCGGGAGATAAGCTCACCCCCTCGTTTTTTCTGGTAATAATCCAAAGACAAATCCTGAAGTTTTTTATAAAGTTTAATTCGGATGTTCCGCTCAATCTTTTGACTAATGCAAGTCATAACATAACCCTTAACAAATTCTGATAACCCTTTAAAAATGAACATGACTAAGACAAAAATGGCCATAAATTTCAAAAGGTCAAGCGAAGGCGTAGAATTTACAAGACTGACGAAATTCTCCAAAAAAGGAGGTAGTTTGGTGGGAATAATAATCTGCTTATTTGTCAAAACCTTATCTGCCAAAGGCACAATCATCGACAGAGACGCCCCATCAAAAAGACAACAAAAGACCATGGCAATAAAAGCATATATAAATAACTTGGTATGTGGCCGAATAAATTTTAATAAACGCAAGTATTCACGCATAGCAGTACAATATATCACAGCATTTGACTTTTGTCGAGTATTTTGATATTATCTTTCTATGCACAAGATTAAGGTAGGGGTTGTGGGACTTGGATATCTGGGCAGAATCCACGCGCAAATTTATCGCAAACTCCCCCAAGCGGATCTCGTTGGCTTTGCTGAGATAAATCAAATACGCTTAAAACAACAATCAGATGAACTAAGGGTAGCCGGATTTGCCGACTATTCCCGATTATTTGATAAGGTAGAAGCAGTAAGTATTGCCACGCCGACAATAACCCATTATAAAATAGCGGCTGACTTCCTTAAACATCAAATCCCTATATTAGTAGAAAAGCCCTTTACGGCGACACTCACCCAGGCAGATAAACTAATTAAATTAGCAAAAAAAGGGAATTCAATCCTTCAGGTAGGTCATGTAGAAAGATTCAATTCGGCATTTATTGCTGTACAGAAAATAATCCAAAACCCCCGTTTTATTGAATGTCACAGGCTCTCACCCTTTTCTGGCCGCAGTCAGGATATCGGTGTAGTCTTAGACTTAATGATTCATGATATTGATATTATCCTTGGATTGGCAAAATCACCGGTAAAAAGGATTGAGGCAACAGGAATAAATGTAATCACCCATTTTGAGGATATTGCCAATGCGCGCATCACCTTTGAAAACGGCTGCGTAGCAAATCTAACTGCCAGTCGCGTAAGCGAGGAGGCAATGCGTAAAATCAGAATCTTTTTTAAAAATACCTATATCTCCCTAGATTACAAAGGCGCCCAAGCGCATCTTTATAAAAAAACACCTCAAGGGCTTATAAGATGCGAACTCCCCATTGAAAAAGAACCACCCCTGGAAAAGGAATTAAGGTCTTTTTTGGAATGTGTTCTCCAAAAAAGAAAACCTGTTATCGGTCCAAAAGAGGCAACTGCTGCATTATCCTGTGCCCTTAAGATTCAAAAAAAGATATGGAAAAGAAAATCCTCATTGTCGCCGGCGAAGCATCCTCAGAGCAACATGCGGCAAATCTCATCGAAGAGATAAAAAAGTTATCTGCGAATATAGAATTTTTTGGCTTAGGCGGAAAAAGAATGCAGATGGCAGGCTGCTCTATTCTTACCAACATTGTTGATTTAGCCGTCGTCGGATTCGCTGAAGTGCTCAAGAATCTCTGGCGTTTCCGGTGTATCTTTAAAGACCTTCTTGAAAAAATTGATAAAATTCATCCTGACCTGGCCATCCTTGTTGACTATCCGGGGTTTAATCTACGATTAGCAAAAGAGCTTCGCTTGCGAAATATTCCTGTCATCTACTATATCAGTCCCCAAATCTGGGCCTGGGGAAAAACAAGGATAAAACTGATTAAAAGATATGTAAATAAAGTCATTGTCTTTTTTAAATTTGAAGAGCAATTATACCAAGAAAACAATATCCCTGTTGACTTCGTGGGTCATCCCTTTCTTGATACTGTCAGACCCACACCTAAATTAGATATTACCCAAAATAAAACCACCTTTGCCCTTTTACCTGGCTCTCGTGAAAACGAGGTAAAACAAAACCTGCCCATAATGTTAGAAACAGCCAAATTGCTCAAAAACAAGATTCCGGGAAGTCTTTTCTTAATCCTGGCTACCTCAGTACTTAAAAAAGAACTGTATCAGGAAATAATTGAGGGGTCGGGGTATTTTCCGACCCCTCATTCTGAGCGAAGCGAAGAATCTCTTCCCCTTGTGCTTCTCTTTGATAAAACCCACGAAGGTCTCTCTTCCTCTGATTTCGCTCTTGTTGCCTCAGGAAGCGCTACATTAGAGACGGCAATTTCAGGGGTGCCTTTTGTGATTATTTACAAGATTAACCTGCTGACGTGGTTTTTTATCCGGTCTATGATTAAAATTCCTTATATCGGTATGGTAAATGTAGTGCTCGGTAAAAAAGTAGTTGAGGAATTTATCCAGTTTAATGCGCAGTCACAAAGAATTGCCCGCTATATTATTAATCTTCTCAATAATCAAGAGGCGCTCCTGGAAATGAAAGCAAATCTTGCCAAGTTAAAGAAATTACTTGGTGAAAAAGGAGCAACAAAACAAGCCGCCCAGATAATTATTGATTTTTTGGGAGAGGAAGATAAAAAGTTATCTCGACTTTATCAGGAAATTCATCAGACTAATCAGAAGCTACTTCGCCACTTTAGGCGACGCTCCTTTCAACATCTTCCACCATACCAACAATAAATAAAGGAAATAAAGGGGACGATTCTCTCTAGCGAGAGCTATCCCCATAAATGGCTCTAAAAATCAGCCTTGATTTAACCTAATATCATCTAAGAGCATCTGCAATCTCTGCTCGATTAAATAGTCAGGATTGTTTCTTATCTCTATCTCCTCTTTTAAGAGAGGGAGTAGTCTTTCTCTTGCCTTTTCTTGGGTTATTTTTCCTTTATGATATTTCTCTCTTACCTCTTCAATTTCCTGCCTAATCTCAAAAAGCCTCTTTTCGAATTCATATACTTTCGGGTTTTCTCTTTTTAGGAGCTTTAAATATTCCTCCTGCTGCTTGAGGAAATCCGGGGGAAACTCCTGAGCAGATAAAAAAGT
>JADHWR010000045.1 GCA_016783355.1 Candidatus Omnitrophota bacterium
ATATAAGTGCCTGCATCTAAAATATTCGCTCCAGCCTTAATCGCTAATTTTGCGGTCGCCTCAGTTATCCCCCCATCCACAGCAATATCACCAGCATAGACCTTGCGCAATAATCTCATTTTAGGCAAAACCGAGTTGATAAACCTTTGCCCTCCAAAACCAGGATTAACTGTCATTATCAAAACAAAATCAACCAAATCTAAAAATGGTTTAATCCTCACTAAGGGTGTTGCTGGATTTAAAGAAAGCCCAACTTTTATACCTTTGGATTTTAATCGAGAGAGCTGAGGCCGCATTGTAGAAACCTCAACAGCTTCTACATGTACAGTAATTGCATCTGCGCCTGCCTTCTGAAATCTTTCCACAAACCGAAAAGGCCTCTCAATCATTAAATGTATGTCTAAGGGTAACTTTGTGCTCTTTCGAATATTAGCAACTATACCCGGACCAATAGTAATATTCGGAACAAAATGTCCATCCATTATGTCAACATGAAAAAAATCAACCCCAGCTTTTTCTACGCGACGCATCTCCTTCAATAAATTGCTGAAATCTGCGGCTAATATTGAGGCGCCTATTTTTATCTTCACCCCGTTCAAAATTCCTCCAATTTTTGCTTAAGGTTTAATGATATATAAGCAGCCGAAGTTTTTGAATCTATCTCAAATCCATACATATCTAAATTTCGAACGGGGTTCATCGATACAATTTATTTTTCTGAATATATCTTAGTACTGAATCCGGCACAAGATAACGAATAGACTTACCCTCTTTTATCCGAAAACGAATTTCAAATGCTGAAATATCTACGCAAGGGATACTAACTGTCTTGACAAAATCAGGTAAATTCTCCAAGGGGTAACCCGGCCGTCTGGCAACAACAAAAGTGACATATCTTAGAATTTCACCAACATCTCGCCATTGATCTAAATACTTAAGCACATCTGAGCCTGTAATAAAATGTAACGTACTTTGCGAATAAAGCTTTTTTAATTCTCTTACCGTCTCTATTGTATAGGAGAGTCCTTGCCTTTTTATCTCTATGTCTGAAACAGAAAAATAAGGATTGGGCTTGACAGCAAGTTTAACCATCTTCAGGCGATGCAATGGATGTAACACTGAATGGTTCTCTTTATGCGGCGGTAGATTCGTTGGGATAAAGATAATCTTATCCAAAAGCAGATTCTGACGAACCTCCTCACCCAAAATAAGATGGCCTAAATGTATAGGATTAAATGTGCCGCCGACTATACCAATCTTCATCATAAAACCCAATAACCCAATAACCCTAAAATCCTATAACCGAATTTGTCCTTTGCCTCTAACCACATATTTATATGTTGTAAGATCCTCCAATGTCATTGGGCCACGACAATGCAATCTATCTGTAGAAATTCCCATTTCTGGTCCCAGGCCAAATTGATAACCATCAGTAAAACGAGTAGAGACATTCTGATAGACACAGGCAGAATCCACGCTTTTTAGAAAATCAGCTGCTGCCTTTGAATTATTTGTAATGATGCCATCGGAATGATGTGAGCCATAATTATTTATATGTTTTATTGCTTCCTCTAAATTCTTAACCACCTTAGTCGCTAATATTAAATCCAGATACTCACAGCGATAGTCTCTCTCTTTTGCAGGTGTGATTCCCTTTACGAAACGCAAGGTCCTCTTACAACCACGAATCTCAACCCCTGCCTCCTGAAAACGCTTAATCATCTTAGGTAGAAATATCGGGGCTATCTCTCTGTGTACAAGCATCGCCTCCATTGCATTGCAGGTCCCTGGACGCTGGACTTTTGCATTAAAACAGATGTTCTGCGCCATCTTTAAATCTGCGTCTTTATCGACATATATATAACAGATACCCTCATAATGCTTGATTACAGGGATGCGGGAAAGTCGGCTGATTTGGTGAATTAAGCTCTTTCCTCCCCGTGGAATCACCAGATCAATGTAGTGATCAAGTTTTAATAATTGACGAACAATCAAATGCTCGGTTTGCGTTACTAAATTGATTGCACCGCCGGCAATACCAGAGGAGACTAAATCAGAGGTTAATACTTTATAGATTGCTTTATTTGAATGTATTGCTTCACTTCCACCGCGCAGTATGACACAATTGCCTGACTTAAGACATAACCCAATACAATCCGAGGTTACATCTGGCCGTGATTCATAGATGACTAAAATTACCCCCAATGGGATGCGAACCTTAGAGACATTAAAGCCAGGCGGTGCCTGCCACTCTTTAATTATGTCCCCGACGGGATCTGCCAAATCAACCAATGCTTTCAAAGAACGGCTCATTTCATTTATGCGCTTCTCATTTAGTGTTAATCGGTCAATAAAAGCAGATGATTTAGATAATGCCTTTGCCTGCCTTATGTCCTTTTTATTCTCTTTGAGAATAAAATCCTGGTGGTTTTTTAAGCCATTCGCCATCTGACGCAAGGCTCTATTCTTTACCCGGCTCGTTAAATTCGCCAGAGGTCTCTTTGCGTCTTTTGCCTTTTTTGCTAAATCTAGTATGTTCATTGTTTTATTATAAAACGACGAGGTTGTCACGGTGAATCGCCTCCCGTAGTTGCCTTTTGCCTTTTAGTTGCTCAAGCTGTAATGCAGAAAAATTAACCTTGCCCCGGCCAAAGCCCTTGCCATTATTATCAACAACCTCAACCAGATCACCGCAATGGAAATTGCCTTCTGTAGCCTTTACCCCTACACAAAGCAAACTCTTGCCGCACAGTAAAGCCGCTTTTGCTCCCTGATCAACAAAAATCCTTCCTTTCTGTTTTCCAATATGTGCTAACCATAGCTGCCGCGCCCTTAATCTTTCCTTCTTTGGCAAAAATAAGGTCCCTGCTTCTTCTGGCTTTTTTATTGCTGAGAGTAGAATGTCTCGTTTTCGGCCATTAACAATTACGCAGGGGATTTGGGCTTCCATTGCTCTTTCGCAGGCGAGGAGTTTTGTCTCCATCCCACCCATAGCCTGCGGGTAACGTGGGCGCCCGGCAAGACGCTTTATCTGAGTAGTAACCTCCTCAACCACGCGCAAAACTCTTCCATTTTCATCCAGCAGTCCATCCACATCAGTAATAATAATCAAAATATCTGCGTTGATTAATGTTGCCACCATTGCTGACAACTGGTCATTATCACCAAATCGTATCTCATTTGTGGAAACTGTATCATTCTCATTAATTATTGGTAGAGCCTTCCATTTTAAAAGAATCTCCAATGTATTTTTGGTATTAAGATAGCGCTTGCGGTCACTAAAATCATCCCAGGTAAGTAAAATCTGAGCGCATTTTATCTTAAGCCTCTTAAATCCTGCTTGATAGATATTGATCAGCCTATTCTGGCCAATACTGGCCAATGCCTGAAGATGGCTAATTTTATTCGGCCGGCGCTTCTGGTCAAAAAGAGACATCCCACTGGCAATTGCACCTGAAGAAACAATGAGCGGCTCGCTGCCTCTCTTGATTAAAGCCTCTACCTCTCTGATAATTGAATTGATCAGCCTTGTTTCTTTAATAATACTTGTGCCAATCTTAATTACTAAGCGCTTGTAATCTCCGGTTAATTCCTTCAACTAAATCCTCCAATCCTTGCTTTTTCAAAGCTGATATAAGATAAACTTTCGCTCTAACTCTACGCCGAAAAATCTCAAGGTTAGATTCGGCTCCTGCTAAGTCCATTTTATTGGCCGCAATAATCTGGGGAATTCCTGTTAGGTTATGCTCATATAACCTTAGCTCTTTGTTGATAATCCGATAATTCAAAAAGGCTGTTTCAGCATCTTTTGATGGCATATCAATCAGGTGTAAAATTATCTTCGCCCGCTCAAGATGACGCAAAAACCTGTTTCCCAGGCCGCGGCCTTGACTTGAGCCTTCAATCAGAGCAGGAATATCCATGACTGTAAAAGAAAAATCATCGTTCTTAACCATGCCCTTTATAGTTCCCTTTGTTGTAAAGGGATAATCCGCAATCTTAGAGCGGGCATTAGAAAGGGCACAAATCAATGTAGATTTTCCGCAATTCGGAAGACCAACAACTACTACATCGGCAATTTGCTTTAGTTCTAAAAACAGCTCTTTTTCCTGACCGGGCTCGCCATCAGTCGAAATTCTGTTCCTGCTGTTACCGCGGCCGCCTCTACCGCCTTTTGCGAGAACTACGCTTTTGCCTGGATTATCTAAATCAACAAGGAAACAGCCTGTTTTTACATCCTTGATTACTGTTCCTACGGGCAGCCGAATAATTAAATCCTGCGCATTCCTTCCCTTTTTATTGTTACTCGAACCGCATTGGCCATTTTTAGCCTTAAAGTATGAGTGATATCGAAGATCTAAAAGGTTATAAACATCCGCATCAGCAACAGCGACAATATCTGCTCCCTTTCCCCCATCTCCACCAGTGCCAACTACCCGCAGATGACGCTTACTGCGATAAAAACTCTCTGTGCCCTTACTACCATTGCCTGCTCTTATATATATCTTTGCCTCGTCAATTAACATTGTCTGTTAATCCGTTAATTTAATCTCTTCAATCTTAATGCGCAAGAGCTTCTGCCGATGTCCTTTTTTCCAATCACTGGATTTACGACGGCGATATTTATAAGAAACAACCTTGGGTGCTTTTACGCCTTTAACAATGCTTGCTTTAACAGTCGCGCCGGCTAAATACGGCCTTCCAATATGAATCTTATTGCCTTCCTTAAAGAGCAAAACCTGATCAATGATAAAGTCTTTGCCTTTGGATTCTTGCGCACACCCTGCATCAATTATCTCGCCCTTCTCTACCTTGTATTGCTTACCCCCAATCTCAATTATGGCATACATCTCTTCTCCTCAATGAGTCCGCCAAAGTTCGTTGGCGGACGAATTGATTCCGACGAGCGCTGTAAAATTATCGAAGAGAATTTTACAGCATATTAAGCGAGTCGGAATATTCATTTAACATAGGATGTCTAATATTAAACTTTTATCTTAACATATAAAAAATCAGGCGTCAAGAATATTCAGCAGGCCTACTATTTCCAATGCGGGTTTGGAACAGTGGACAAGCGGGTGGCGAGATTTAATCTATCTTTATCTCCTCCAAATGCAGGGTAGGATTGGAGATAAGATTAATCTTAGAGCGGAATTTATAGTAGAGGGTTCGTAAATAATCCTGTTGCTCACTTATTAGCGCGTAAACTTCAGGATTAACTGTTAAATTAACTTCTCGCACCTTTTCTTTTTCTAAATGGCGGGAAAGGAGGCGAAGAGCAAGTATACTTACTGTCCGTGTTGATTTAATCTTACCGTGCCCCGCGCAATAAGGACAACTCCGGTGAGTGTGCATCTGGATGGTGTCGTGGATGCGCTGGCGGGTTAACTCAACTAAACCGAATTTAGAAATACCGAGGCAATCATATTTAGCACTATCTTTACTTAACTCCTTCCTTAATATCTCGTAGATTTTACAACGATGAGCTTCTTTCTCCATATCAATAAAATCTATGACAATAATACCCCCCAAATCACGCAGGCGAAGCTGCCGGGCTGCTTCAACTGCTGCCTCACAATTAACTCTAAAGGCTGCCTCTTCAGGAGAGATATTCTTTTTAAAACTGCCGCTATTAACATCAATAACAACCAGGCCCTCTGTTGGTTCAATAACGAGATACCCTTTTGATTTCAGATATACCCTATCTGCAAAAATTTTGGCAATCTGCTGCTCAATACCTCTTTCCTCAAACAGCTCTTTATCCCTATAAAAATGCAGCCGCCTAGCCAGACCCCCTAAGAATGTGCGTATAAATGACTGTATCCGACGATATTCTGCTTTGCTGTCCACCCAAACATTATCGATTTCCTCGCTAAAGGAATCTCGCATAATACGCAAAACAAGGTCATATTCTTCGCAAAGCAAACTCGGAGCAGCTGCTTTCTTGGTTTGTTTTTTTATCTGGTGCCAGAGTTTTAACAAAGCTCTGGCATCGCGTAAAAAGGCTCCTTTATCTGACTGACCAGATGCGACTGTGCGTATAATAAAGCCCACATTGCCGGGGAACTTTAATTGTGAGATTATCTGCCGCAGCCGCCTTCTTTCCTCCTCTTCGGTTATTCGGCGCGATATGCCAATACGTAAACCATTGGGCATTAAAACAAGATACCGGCCCGCTAAAGAGATCTCGCAAGAAAGGCGTGGACCCTTCTTGCCATAGGCTTCTTTTACCACCTGAACCAAAACTTCATCATTTTTTTTCAGCTCTAAGGACCGGGGTTGCGACTCAACCTCAGTCAGATACAAAAAACCTTTTTTTTCTTGTCCAATATCCACAAAGGCGGCATTTAAAGAACGAACCACAGAGTCAACCCGGCCTTTGTAGATATTGCCTACGATTGTCTTATCCTCGGGCCGCTCAAGATAAAACTCTTCTAATTTTCCATCTTCAATAATAGCTACGCGCTTCTCTAAAATATCAGAATTTATCAGAATTTCTTTCATACAAACACCTCCCAAGCGAGCCAGCCAAAAGAAACCAAAACACTGACAATCAATCCAGCAAGAATAACTCCACAAGTTATTGCTAAAAACGTTATTTTAAATCTTATTTTAAATAGGCTTGCCGCAATCGTCGCCGTCCATGCTCCGGTTATTGGTAATGGTATTGCGACAAAAAGAATCAGTCCCAAGGCTTCATATTTTTCAACTATCCTTGCTCTTTCTTTTGTATATTTAAAGAGCCAACTAAAAAAATTATTGAATAGTCTAATGTGCCTTAATTTTTCAAAGAGGGGCTGCAACAAAAAATAAAGAGGAGCCACGATTAGTAAATTGCCAATTATAGAAAAGACAAAAGCTTTAGTTACCGGCATGCCAAAATAAAACCCCAAGGGTATTGCGCCTCTTAATTCAAATACAGGCAGCATCCCCACAAATATTACTGCAATTTCCTTTGGAAATCTAAGAATAAATTCCATTAACACTTGCCAATCAGTGGCACAAATACACAATTACAGATTGATCTTGAGTTAAGGTGATTTGCCTGCTTTTCTACCAGCGTTAATACCTGGCTAAAGCTATTCCCCAGGGGTAACAAGAGCCTTCCTCCATCTTTCAATTGTTCAATTAAGGCTGGCGGGGTTCTCTGGGTAGCAGCAGTAACCATAATCCTGTCAAAAGGTGCTTCTTCTGATAAACCAACTGTCCCATCTCCGAGTTTAACAATGATATTATTGTAATTTAATTCTTTTAGCAGTATTTGAGCTCTTTTTGCCAAAGATGTAATCCTTTCTATAGTATAGACTTGTGAGCATAATTGTGCCAATATTGCTGCCTGATAACCACTGCCTGTGCCAATTTCTAAAACCCTCTCTCCTCCTTCGAGTCGGAGTTCTTCTGTCATCAGGGCAACAATATAAGGTTGGGAAATTGTTTGACCCTCGCCAATAGGAAGTGGAAAGTCACCATAGGCAGTATTGATTAGGTCTTGCGGCACAAATCTATGGCGCTCTACTTTTAAAAATGCATCAATTACCCTCTTGTCCTTAATTTCACGTGTAACAATCTGCTCCTTGACCATTCGCTTCCTTAATTTCTCATAATCCATGATTTGAATTTTTTATGATCTGCTGCCAGATGAATCTAATGAATCTGATTGTATCGACAAACGGATTAATCCGGCTCTTTTCCTTATAATAAATTGACCTGATGGGAACAGATTCAACTTTGTGGCCCAAACGCACTGCTTGAACCAATGTCTCTGATTCCACCTCAAAGCGCCTAGTAGTAAATCTTAGTTTCCTGGCAAGATCTTTCTTTAACAAGCGAAATCCGCATTGGGAATCAGGGATTTTCTGACCAACAATTTTAGAAATAAACCAGGACATAATTTTATTAGTAAGAAGCCGGATTTTTGGCATCCTTATCGGATTTGGCATTCTGTTGCCGACAAATAGAGTGGCACTGCTTTTCTTTGCATAATTTAAGAAAAGTGGAATATTATCTGGATGGTGCTGTCCATCGCCATCCATAGTAATTATAAAATCAAAGTCTCGCTCAAGCGCATATTTTATTCCACGACCCAGGCTCATACCTTTGCCTTGATTCAATTCATTCCTTAAAACCAATGCGTCCAAATCCTCGCCGATACGTGCTGTCTCATCTACTGAACCATCATCAACGAGAATAACATCAATTCCTAACTGTTTAACCTGCGCAATAACGCTGCCGATTGTTACTGCTTCGTTATACGCAGGAATAACCACACAAACTCTGATCATTGCTTAGCCCAGAACCGGCGAAACATAAGCCACTGTTCGGGATAGTGCCGGATGTAATCCTCAATAACCAGTTTATATTGAAAAATCAAGTTCCGTCGGTCATTAATCTTATCTCCTGTGGGATTAAATTCTATGGGCTTTTCAAATTTTAAAGTAAATGTATCATCGGATTCGCGCAGCACAAAAACAGGCAAAATCGAGGCGCCTGTCTTTAGTGAGAATACTGCTGGTCCTTCGGGTAAATATGTCGGCATTCCCAAAAAGTCAATTATTTCACCCTTGTTCGTAAAATCCCGATCGCCCACTAAAGCAATAATTTGGTTTTGCCTTAAAACCTTAAGGCTATCGCGTGCTGCCTGACCCAAAGCAATTACCCTTAAACCACTACTCTCTCTCTGAGAATTAAAAAACATATCCACTCTTTTATGCCGATGGGGTAAAGCCACAGCAGCAATAGGATATCCCTTAATTGCGACAGCCACACCCCCCAACTCCCAATTGCCAATATGGGCCGTCAAAATAATTACGCCCTTTGCCGCATCTAAAGCAGAATTAAGATAGGCTAAATTTTCAAAATGAACTTTCTCTTTTAGATAATCCCTATCTATTTTCTTGAACCGGAAAAAATCTACAAGATACTTGGCAAAATTCCTAAACATTATCTTTCGTATTTGTCTAATCTCGGCCTTAGGCTTTTGCGGAAATATTACCTCGAGATTTGCTGTAACATTCCTGCGGTCACGCCAGGCAAATAAATAATGAAGGTCTGAGAAAACAATAGCTACTTTATAGGCTAACCTTAAAGGAAGATATAGTACAATAATTTGTCCTATCTTATAAATAAAATAATAAATCACAATTCCAAAAGAAGACGGGCAATATCCAAGGCAGCATTTG
>JADHWR010000046.1 GCA_016783355.1 Candidatus Omnitrophota bacterium
TTATCAGCTCGGTTTTGCCTAAAATGAGATTATTGCGCAAGGTCTATGCTGGTGATATTGCTGTGGATGGGGGGATAACTGAGGCGACCGCAAAATTAGCGATTAAGGCTGGAGCGAATATTTTAGATGCAGGCACTTATATATTTAAGGCACCAGATCTTAAAAGTGCAGTTCAGAAATTAAGGGAGGCAGAGTGCAAGAGATAAGATTTGGCACAGATGGATGGCGAGGTATTATCAGTGATAATTTTACATTTGAGAATGTGCGCCGCCTCGCCCAGGCAATTGCGGATTACTATAACGGGCCGGCGGGCAAGCGGGGTGGCGGGCAAACGAAAATAGCCGTTGGTTATGATACACGATTTTTATCCGATAAATATGCGCAAACCGTAGCTGATGTTTTATCTTGTAATAAAATCAATGTTATTCTTTCTCAAGACTTTGTCCCCACACCATGTTTAAGTTTTGCCGTCAATAGCAAAAGACTAAATGCAGGTGTAATGATTACAGCGAGCCACAATCCCCCGCAATATAATGGCATAAAAATAAAGACAGCTTCGGGTGCAGCAGCTGGTTTGGAAGTGACAAAGGGTATCGAGAGATGTTTGAAGGATAAAGGAAAAAGAATAAAGGAAAAAGGCAAGGGCCTGATTATAAAGCAAGACTTAAGCAAGGATTATATTAAATTTTTGCGCGCATATGTTAATTTAAAAAGACTTAAAAAAGCAAAATTCCATATTTTGGTAGATGTAATGCATGGTAGTGCTAATTTTCTCTTGCAGCGGGTTTTAAAAGATACGCCGATGAGGCTGGAGTTTTTACATGCAGATATAAATCCATCTTTTGAGGGCATACCACCAGAACCGATATTAAAAAATTTAACTCCAACGATAAAGAAAATGAAATCCGATTCATTTGACATTGGTTTAGTTCTTGATGGCGATGGTGACAGGATTGCCGCCTTCGGAGCAAATACTGAATTTATTCATCCACAAAAAATTCTTGGCCTTTTAGCTCTGCATTTACTGCGCAATCGTAAGATGAAAGGTGCCCTGATAAAGACTATTGCCGGCACTACCCTTATTGATAAAATTACACAAAAGCTGGGTTTAAAATTATATGAGACCCCCGTTGGTTTTAAATATATTTCTAGCCTGATGGAGAAAGAGAATATCCTGGTGGGCGGAGAAGAAGCCGGCGGAATAGGATTTACAAAATATATTCCGGAAAGAGATGGCAGTCTTGCGGCACTTCTGCTTTTGGAGATGATGGCTTATTGCAAGAAGCCAATACTGCAGATTCTGCGGGAAATGGAAGCAGAATTTGGAAGATATTATTATGTAAGAAATGATCTGCATTTGTCGCATGTTTCTGGTTTAGGATCTCAAATCTCAAATTTAATTAAAAAATTCAAATCAAAAAAGGAACTGTTAGGCAGAAAGGTCATTTGTGTTAAGGATTTCGATGGGGTAAAGTTGATCTGTGAGGATGAGTCCTGGCTCATGCTGCGCGGTTCTGGTACAGAGCCGCTGCTGCGTTTTTATGCTGAAGCAAAGACTCTCAAGCGGGCAAAACAGCTGCTTGATTTTGGAAGACAAAGCCTTGCTATATAAAATCACACGCCTAATTGCAATTTTGTTCTTTAAGATTATTTTTCGGATTGAGGTTCGAGGAAGACAGCACATTCCGCAAAAGGGTGAATTTATCTTAGCCGGTAACCACACAAGCTACCTTGACCCTGTTGCCTTAGCTGTTGCCTGTCCCCGGCAGTTAAATTTTATGGCACGCGATGATTTATTTAAGTTGCCAATTTTTGGTTGGTTTATTCGTCGCGTTGGCGCATTTCCCATAAAGCGGGATTCAATAGACATTGCTCATATTAGGGAAGCGTTGCGACGATTAAACAAGGGTGCTGGATTGGTCATTTTTCCTGAAGGCGGGCGAAGCAGTAATGGGTTATTAAAAAAAATAGAGTATGGGGCGGGTTTTCTCGCCGTAAAATCCAATGCTTCTATAATACCTGCTTATCTTTTTGGTACAGAGCAGGCGCTACCAATTAATGCACATTTTATTCGGCCAGTAAAAATCAAGGTTTATTTTGGTCAAAAAATTGAGATACAAAGAGATGGAGATTATCGAGAGATTACAGAGAGGGTATTGGAGGAACTGCATCGATTACATAATCAGGGCTTAATTGGGGGTGAAGGATTAAAATGAGCGAGCAAATGAGCGAGCAAACGAGCAAGCAAACGAGCGAGCAAAACACGACGAACTTAGAAGAATTGTATAATCAGAGTATCAAGAGAGTAAGAGACGGACAACTGATTAAAGGCAAGATTATTGCCATTAAATCAAAAGAGGTATTAGTTGATGTAGGTTTTAAATCTGAAGGAGTTTTACCAATTGTTGAGTTTAAACCGGATGAGTTAGAGATTGGCCGGGACCTTGATTTTCTTGTGGAATCGGTTGAAGATGATAAAGGCATGATTGTTCTTTCTCACACACGGGCAAAACAGATACAAGCCTGGAATAAAATTGTCACTGCTTGTAAAGAAGGAAATCTTATTGACGGTATGATTATGAGAAGTGTTAAAGGAGGGTTTCTTGTTAATATTGATAGTATTGAGGGATTTTTGCCTCGTTCTCTCTCTGGTTTTCGTGATGCTGCCGGGAAAGATATAATTGGCAAGAAGATTAAATTTAAGATTACCAAACTAAATCAGTTTCGCCGAAGCGCGGTTGTTTCACGCCGGGAAGCAATGCAACAAGAAAAACAAAAGGCACGTCTTGTGCTGTGGGAGAATCTTAAAGTGGGCGAGATTGTTAGTGGGACGGTTAAGGCTATTACCGACTTTGGGGCATTTATTGATTTGGGCGGCATCGATGGCCTTCTGCATATTACTGATATGTCCTGGGCACACTTAAGTCATCCTTCAGAGGTAGTTGCTGTAGGCAATAAATTAGAGGTAATGGTTTTAAATATTGATAAAGAGCGAAATAAGATTGCTTTAGGCCTTAAACAGAGATTTCCTGATCCCTGGTCTGAGGTGCTCAATAAATATCCGCCAAGCTCAAAAGTTACAGGTAAAGTAGTTAATGTCGTTCCTTATGGGATATTTGTAGAATTGGAAAAGGGCATAGAGGGTCTCGTGCATATCTCGGAGGTGTCGTGGGCAAAAAAGATTGATAATCTTTCTTCGATTTTTGCTATTGGGGATATAGTTGAGACAATTGTTCTATTTGCAGATCAGCAGAATCGCAAGATTTCCTTAAGCATAAAGCAATTGGAACAGAACCCCTGGCTTGAGGCACAAGACAAATATCTTAAAGGAAGTAAGGTTTTGGGAAAGGTAAGGGGTATTACCGATTACGGCGTATTTGTCGAGCTGGATAATAATATTGAAGGGTTGATTCATATCTCTGATCTTTCCTGGACAAAGAGAATAAATCATCCCCAGGATGTTTTGAAAAAGGGCCAAAAAGTAGAGGTAGTGGTTCTATCCTGTGATGCACAGAATCAGCGCATCTCCCTTGGGCTTAAGCAAGTTATACCTAATCCCTGGTCTGAGATTGCACAGAGATACCCAATTGGCAAAGAATTAGAGGTTGAGGTGGCAAGTATTACTGACTTTGGGGTATTTGTGAAGTTAGAAGAAAATTTAGATGGCCTGGTCTTTAAAGATGAGATTGAGCCACAGCTTTTAACACAACTTAATCCAGGCGATAAGATGAAGGTAAAAGTAATAAAGGTAGATGTTGAGCAGGCAAAGATTGGTTTATCGGCAAGGATAGGGGACGGTTCTCGCTAACTCCTTGATTTACAAGAAGTTAAAAATAATTATTAATTTATTTTTATCTTGTTGTATTACAATAAGATAGCGAGAACCGTCCCCCTCCTAGAAAGATGTCTCCTAAAGAACAAATTGAACTGATTAAGCGTGGGGCAGTCGAGATAATCTGCGAAGAGGAGCTTTTGCATAAATTTGAGCGAAGTCAGCAAGAAAAGCGACCTCTTCGTATCAAGGCTGGTTTTGACCCAACTGCACCAGACATCCACCTTGGCCATACAGTGCTTTTAAGGAAGCTTCGCCAGTTTCAGGACTTAGGCCACATTGTTTATTTTCTTATCGGCGATTTTACTGCCCGCATTGGTGATCCTTCGCAGAGGTCGCAAATTAGGAGTCCTTTAGGCAAGAGAGAGATTATTAAAAATGCCCAGACTTATAAAAGGCAGGCGGCTAAGATTTTGAATCTAAGAAGGCTTAAGACTGTATTTAACAGTCACTGGTTTAATCGCATGCGCGTCACTGACATCTTGGAGTTAACTAAGCATACGACAGTAAGCCAGATGCTTGCTCGTGCTGATTTCAGAAAGCGCCTGGAGAAGAAGGGAGAGATTTCCCTTCTTGAATTTATGTATCCAATCTTACAAGGTTATGATTCAGTGCTTATTAAGAGCGATATCGAAATTGGAGGAACAGACCAAATTTTTAATCTCTTGGTAGGCAGAGACCTGCAGAGAGATTTTGGACAGAGTCCCCAGGTGGTTATTACCTTTCCCCTTCTGGAAGGAACTGACGGTATCAATAAGATGAGTAAGTCCCTGGGTAATTATATTGGCATAACCGAAAAGCCGCAAGATATGTTTGGTAAGATTATGTCAATTTCTGATCAGCTGATGTATAAGTACTACCTCCTTCTGACAGATGATGACCTGAATAAGGCAAGGCAGTTACATCCCAAAGAGGCAAAGCTTAAACTTGCCCAGTTTATTGTTGGAAGTTATCATTCAGAAAAGGCTGCGGCCTGGGCCCGTAGTGAATTTGAACGCATATTCAGCACGAGGGAGGTACCCCAGGATTTAGCTGCTTTTGAATTAAAACAACCACAGCCTTTCCTTGAAATAATAGTACAATCCGGATTGGTGAAGAGCCGAAATGAGGCACGACGCTTAATCGAGCAGGGCGCAATTGATTTTAACGGAGAAAAGATAAGAGAGATAGGCTTTATAATCAATTCCCCAGGCATCTTAAGGGTGGGGGCTCACCGGTTCTTAAAAATTAGAATAACTTTTTGATGATCTGGTCAATAATCGGAATATCAGCTGCAGTTTTAACAATGTTTTCTTTTGTGCCGCAGGTAGTTAAAATTTTACGCACAAAGGCAGCTTCTAATGTAAGTCTGATTACCTTACTGCAGTTATCGTGCGGAGTGTTTTTATGGATGCTTTACGGTTTGCATCTTCGCGATGCAATCATTATTATCGCTAATGGCGTAACACTGATTACCTTGGTTTATGCAATTATTCTTTATTTTCATTTCAGGTAAAATATGCAGAATATAGGTATAGTTGGGACAGGTTATGTTGGATTAGTAACAGCAGCAGTACTTGCGGATTTAGGCAATAAGGTAATCTGCGAGGACTGTAATTATCAGAAGATAGAAGACCTGAAAAAGGGAATTATTCCAATATATGAACCCGGGCTTCAAGATAAAGTTTTGAAAAATATTCGGGCAAAAAGATTGAAGTTCAGTCATCGCTTACCTGAAGTAGTAAAGAAATCAAAAATCATTTTTATCTGTGTTGGCACACCGCCACGCAAGGACGGAAGCGCAGATTTATCTTCCGTGGAAAATGTTGCCCGGAAAATTGCCCAGAATATGAAAGAATATAAGATAATTGTCAGTAAAAGCACAGTGCCTGTTCAGACCGGTGAATGGGTTAAACGCACTGTTTCGATGCTTAATCCTCACAAGGTAGAGTTTAGTGTGGTGTCTAACCCCGAGTTCTTGCGTGAAGGAAGAGCGATCGAGGATTCCTTGCATCCTGACCGTATTGTTATTGGCGTGGAGGATAAGAAGGCAGAGAGGACTATGCGGCAGCTTTTTAAGCCGATCAGAGCGCCAATCTTAGTTACCGATATTAAGACCGCCGAGATTATTAAACACGCCTCTAACTCTTTTCTTGCAACTAAAATATCCTTTATTAATGCCGTGGCAAATATTTGTGAAAAAACTGGTGCCGATGTGAATAAGGTAGCCGAAGGTATGGGCTTGGATAAACGCATTGGCAGGGCCTTTTTGAGAGCGGGTGTTGGTTTTGGCGGGTTTTGCTTTCCGAAAGATCTATCCGCTTTTATTTATATTGCCAAAATAGCAGGTTATGATTTTGAGTTGTTAAATGTTGTGCAAAAGATAAATGAGACACAAAAGCAACTACTTGTTAAAAAGATTGAGCAGGCACTATGGATAATCCGCGATAAAACCATTGGGATTTTGGGTTTGAGTTTTAAACCAGATACCGATGATATTCGCTTTGCTCCGGCACTTGATATAATTAAGATTCTGCGCAATGAAGGAGCAAAGATTAAGGTATATGACCCAAAGGCAATGAGAAAGGTAAAAAAAGAGCTTAAGTATGTAAAGCTTTGCCAGGATCCTTATGAGGTGGCAAAAAATTGTGATTGTCTTGTGATTATGACAGAATGGGATGAGTTTAAAGAGATGGATTTGAGAAAAGTAAAACGATTATTGCGCCAGCCGATTATTATCGACGGAAGAAATATCTTTGAGCCGGCAGAGATGCATAAACTGGGCTTTATTTATAAGGGGATAGGCAGATGAGAATTTTAATTACAGGCGGTGCAGGATTTTTAGGTACACATCTTTGTAGTTTTTTTCTCAAGCGCGGGGATACAGTTATCTGCATAGATAATCTTATTACAGGAACCAGAGAAAACATCGCCCTTTTAACTGATGAGCCCAATTTTATCTTTATCCAGCATGATATTACAAAGGGGATTACTTTCAATGATGATATTGACTGGGTGCTGCACTTTGCCTCACCTGCCTCACCGGTTGATTATAGAAGATATCCAATTCAGACACTGAAGGTCGGCGGTCTTGGTACCCATAATTGTCTCGGTTTGGCAAAGGAGAAAAAGGCAAAGTTTATGCTTGCTTCAACCTCAGAGATCTATGGCGATCCTCAGGTTCATCCGCAGAAAGAGACATATTTTGGTAATGTCAACTGCGTTGGTCCGCGCGGCTGTTATGACGAATCCAAACGCTTTGCTGAGGCGATGACAGTTGCCTACCATCGTGTGCACAAGCTTGATACAAGGATTGTCCGCATCTTTAACACCTACGGACCATTAATGAGGATAAATGACGGCCGTGTTGTTTCCAATTTTATCTATCAGGCATTAACTGGTAAGAATTTGACTGTTTATGGAGATGGGGCGCAGACCCGTTCATTCTGCTATGTCGATGATTTGATTAGGGGAATTGTTAAATTTGCGGAGATTGAAAATGAAGGACCTTTAAACTTAGGCAATCCTGAGGAGTTTACAATTTTAGAGTTAGCCAGAGAGGTTATTCGTTTGACAGGCGCGAAATCAAAGATTAAATTTTTACCTTTACCTGAGGATGATCCTAAGCTGCGCCGGCCAGATACGAGCAAGGCAGAAGATTTACTTGGCTGGCAGCCAAAGATTTCTCTGGAAGAGGGACTGAAGAGGACAATTGAGTGGTTTAGAGAAAAAGTCTAAATTCCTTGTAACCGGCGGCGCAGGTTTTATTGGCTCACATATTGTCGAGAGATTACTAAGAGGGGGTCATTTCGTCCGTGTCCTTGATAATTTCTCTTCAGGGAAAGAGGAGAATCTAAAATTTACAAATAACTACGAGCGAGGAACTAAGAACTATGAACTAATAAAAGGTGATATCTGCAACTTCAAGACCTGCCAAGAGGCCTGTAGCGAAATAGACTTTGTTTTGCATCAGGCAGCACTTCGTTCAGTACCAAAGTCCCTGCGCAATCCTTACGAATACAATCGCACAAACATTGACGGTACGCTGAATCTGTTGCGTGCAGCAAAAGAGGCAGGGGTTGCGCGTTTTATCCTTGCCTCTTCAAGTTCAATCTATGGAGATAGGTCTAATTTTCCGGAAAAGGAGTCTGATTTACCAGTTCTTATCTCGCCTTATGCCCTCAGTAAATTAGCAGGAGAGTATTACTGCCGTGTCTGGTCAGAGATTTATGGTTTAGAGACTGTGGCTTTGCGTTATTTTAATGTCTTTGGACCACGTCAGAGCCTTGATGACGAGTATGCGGTAGTAATCCCGAAGTTTATCACTTGCATGCTCAAAGATGAACCACCGCCAATTTTTGGCGATGGGACTCAGTCACGCGACTTCACCTATGTAGAGAATGTTGTAGAGGCAAATATCCTGGCAGCAACAAAGCCGGATTTAAAGTGCGAGGTACTCAATGTTGCTTGTGCAAGGGCAATTACAGTTTTAGAATTACTGAAGAAGATAAATCAGATTTTAGGAAAGGATATAAAAGCGAAATTTTTAGCAAAAAGACCCGGTGATGCGTATAAAACTCTTGCTGATATAAGCAAGATCTCTGAAATTTTGGGCTTTCAGCCAAGGATTGACTTTGTTGAAGGACTAAGAAAGACCATTGATTACTGGAGAACTATTGTATGATACCATTAGTAGATTTAAAGGCACAATATCAGAGCATTAAATCGGAAATCGATGAAGCAATAAGGCAAGTTTTGGAGAGAGCAGATTTTGTCTTGGGCGAGGAGGTGCGACTATTTGAAGAAGAGATTGCTTCTTATTGCGGGCAAAGATTTGCCATCGGTGTTGCTTCTGGAACTGATGCCTTGCTTTTGGCGCTTCAGGCAGCGGGAGTAAAGCGTGGCGATGAGGTAATTACGAGCCCCTTCAGTTTTATTGCTACTTCTGAGGCAATCTGTCGCCTTGGAGCAAAGCCCGTATTTTGCGATATTGATGCATCTACCTTCAACCTCGATACCGGGAAGATAGAGGAGAAGATAACCAGCTGCACAAAGGCAATATTACCTGTTCATTTATTTGGCTTGCCTTGT
>JADHWR010000047.1 GCA_016783355.1 Candidatus Omnitrophota bacterium
CTAAAATTAAATAGCCCATCAGAGGCAATCAGGGCTGGGCTTCCTCCCCAAGGAGCAAGACGGGCAATTTCTTCTTCTTCTTTGTTTATCTGGACATATTTTGTTAATTTTCCTTCTCGCCAGAGTGCTTCTAATTGTATGGCGTCTTCCCAAAGATGCTGCGCATAAATTTGTAAATTTAAGAGATGATCCTGAGTAATTATTCTCGGTCTTAGCGTAGACATAATTGGACCTAAAAGATACACGTTTCCCATCTGGATAGATTTCCGATCGATCTCTTCTTGAAGTCCGGCAATAAAATCAAACCCTAAGTTTAAAATCGCCTCATTGGTCCTTTTGATTGCTTCATCGACTGAAATATCAGAAAGTAAGATTGCTGTGCTTTGTACTCCTCCGCCTGAGCCAACATTAGTGGGAATGCCTCCGAATCTTGTGACAAAACCAATCAAGCCTTGATTGGTGAGGAAACAGCGAAAGTCTGTTTGCCAGGATTTTAAAAATAATCTCCTATTTTCTCTATCAATCCAGGGGAATTCTTCAGCCCAAAGACTAAGGGGAATAAGGCGCTGGATAATGTAGGTGTTGCTTTTTAATGCTTGTTCTATGTATTTATCCACATCTGTTTCCTTATAACCAATAATAATTCCTTTGCCAGAATAACCGTGTACTGGTTTTAGGATTATATTTGGCCAATTATCCCTTGTCCATTTGATTAAATCAGGAATTTTCCTACCCTCTGGATCAGTAGTTGAGCGGGGGAAGAATTGTCTTGTCCAGGGAGTTCTTTTTAGCGTAGTTTGATTCATTAAGTTGCGATATTGCGCAGTTACTGCTTCAAATACGCCCTTTGCCCCAATCGGTTCCATACCTCTGGGATTCATTACTATTCCCTGTTTTATCGCTTCCATTAGTGGACGAAGATTATATTTCTTTTTTAATTTTATAATCACATTATTATTGAAATCCAGGAATACTAAGGTAATTCTGTTTTCGCCGACAAAGATTTGATTATCTTTTAATTCTAATTTTTCCGGGCTGATCAAACAAGCGGAAACATCGGGCAGGCTATTTAGATACTGGATAAAGCGAATATTCTCGCCGACCTTCTGAAGAGTTTCTTTTTCTGCCACGAGAGCGATATAAGGCTTCTGTTTATTAAAGTTTCTTTGGTGCGCGCTAAGGAGGATCTTAGCAAATGCGGGGACAGGATTAAGAATCTGATGATCAAAATCCAGTTCGATGTCGATATTTGACTGTTCTTTTATTCTCTGCCAGGAAAATTTCCCGATTTCTTGGGCCATGCGTTGATAATCCCAACCTCCGGGGCTACCCATGTTCCATTCTGAATGATATCCTAACACTGAAGTGTAGGCCTTCCTATACCTATTAAAGGAAGGGCCTAATCCTAAAGGATAGACCTTCCTGTTCCTATTAAGGGAAGGGTCTAAGAATTCTTCTGACATAGTTTCTCCATCCTCCTTTTAATTAAATCAAAGGGGAGCTGACCTCCCCTCAATAAGCAGTTATGAAAATTTTTTATTCCCATCCGGGGGGCAAATTGTCTTCTTAGCTTTTCAATTTCAAATTTACCAATAGTATAGCATAGCTGATATCCATAGGTAAACACATAGTGCTTGAGCATTGCTTTGACTCGAGAAGGATTATAACCTAGCCAACACAATTCCCTGGCTGCATCAGAAAGCTTTATTTTTTTTATCCTTATGCCTACATCCAACACTGCCCTTATTGCCCTCCAGGCTTGTCTTCTTAACCCAATCAGCTTGTGTTCAAGGTCATTTATATATCCAAATTCTTCAATTAATTTCTCTGCATAAGAAGCCCAGCCTTCATAAAAGAGCGCTGATTCAATTTGTTGACGAATTGAGTTTTTAATATTGCGCCTAATTGAATCCAGTAGATGATGTCCAGGATAGGTCTCATGGGCAGCGACAAAGATATATTCCTGATGGATATTTTCCTGGGTTGCATCGATGCCCACATAGAAAAACGCCGATTCTTTTTGATTCTTGGTTAAAGGGCAACTATAGGAGGCCGAAGCCCTTATGGGCACCAAATAAACAGGGGTTTTAGCTACCCTAATATTCTGCATCTTAGGAATGCTGACTAGGTCGCATCTTGTCAGAAAGTCCTTTAGGCGGAGAATCTGAGCAGAATAGAGATTCAATAATTCTTTTTTATTTTTTACCTTTAGTCGATAATTAGAAAGAATCTTCTGCCAGTTACCAGAAGCCCGGGTATGGCTGGCTATTTTTTTTAATTGAGCCTTTGTCTTTCGATATTCATTAGAGGCGATTTCAAAGATTTCGGCAAGGCCGCGCTTATAAGAAAAACTACTAGTAAGTAAATTCTCAAGAATTAATTTGTCTTTGATAAATTCTTCACTACAAGATCGCCTTTTTAGGAAATTTCGGAAATCTTCTAATGATCGAATAGCAGCCGTAGATAAAACTCTGATTTCTTTTTTCATTCCTTTGTTCTTTAGGAATAAAGGAAAGTTGCTTTTAAGATAGCCTATTTCTGCCTTAGTCATCTGTAGAGCTATTTGCTGGTAAAGAAGCGGAACCCTCTTTAGATTCAACTTCGCCTCATTTAAAAGGCGGGGTATCTGTTTAATTCGTAAAGCAAGCTCTTCTCGGATACCAGCCTTAACCATTGATAGCTTCCTTGCAGCTTGTTCGATTCCCAAGATGATGATTTTAAGATAAAGGCAAGGGTCATTCTGCCAGATTTTTATTTGTTCAAACTTATGCAAGAATCCAGACATGCTTTGTTTAAGAAGCTGCGTGTCAATCTGAGTTTCCAGATCCGTTCCTCTCGTATTTAATTTTTCTAAGTTCTGCTTCAGCCTTCTGATGTAAGAAATATCCTGTTTTATTTTTTCTGCGTCCAGACTATCCAGGCAAGCCAGATATTGAATTGCTTTCTTGGCGCGGGGAAAGAAATAAAATTCATCAGACAAGCTCATTACTGGATAAGCCAGGGCGATAAAATCAAAATATTCCTCAGATAGTTCAATGAGTTTTATCTTTTCCATGATTAAATATAATATATGAATTAATTTGCCTTGTCTATATTTTTTAATATCCTCCAAACTTGCAAAATAATCGTTATCGACGTAATATAACATTAGCAGTCATGGTCAAATTGCCTTAAAATAGCTTTGCCTTCATATTTATAAGGTATTATAATATTAGAGAAGGGCATTATCGCAAAAAAAGGTGATTATGATCGATCTAAAGATATTCAGTAGAGATATTGATAAGCTATCAAAAGTAAGGACTCCCAAGAGGCTTTTTGCTTTCATCGAGGATGAGGTAGCTGCCTTTTTCGAGGTAAGTTATTTAGACTTATTTGTTTTGAATGATTCAGAGACAGAGTATGCCCTTAGGGAAAATATTACTAGGGTAAAAGATATGCTTAGGGTCGCCAGGGATGAAAGACTCGATTTAGAAGATCCGATTATCGTGTATTTATCGGAGATAAAAAAAGCTATTCTACCAAAAGAGCTGAATGAGAGTCTTGCCGTTACGTTACTGCAAAGTAGGCAGAAAGTTTTATCTTCACTGAGAGATGAGCTGATTGAACGCCGGGCTGAGATTTGCGTGCCAGGCTTTGTTAAAGATAAGCTAGTGGCTGTATTAATCATGGGCAAAAAGATTTCAAAAGAAGAATTTTCCCATCAGGAGGTAGAATTATTTTCTTTATTTGCAGCACAGGCGGCAAAGGTAATTTATAATTTTGATTTATTGAAGAAAGAGGTAGAGCAATTTGTTAAATCTTTACGTAAAATAAATAATACTCTGGAGGAAAAGGATCCTTATACACTGGGGCATTCCAGTAGGGTTGCGCAGTTTTCTGTAATTGTTGGCAGAAAATTTTATGATCGACTTGAGGATATTCCTTACGGTGAAATATCCCTATACTATGCTGCTGAGCTTCACGACGTAGGTAAAATCAATCTTCCAGACAGTATACTTAAGAAAAAGGGGCCCCTCAACGATGAGGAATATAACGAGATGAAGAAGCATCCTCTCGAATCTGTAAAGATAATTAATCCCTTGGAAAAATGGTTTGGAAGAGAAATACTCGATGCCGTTCTTGGCCATCATGAGAATCATGACGGGACCGGATATCCCCACGGGAAGAAGGGGGATGAGATAAATATTCTTGCTAAGATAATAAGGGTATCTGATTCCTTTGACGCAATGATTAGCGATAGACCATATAGAAAGGCGCTAATTCATCATAAGGTATTATCTGAGCTTAAAAAAGGTCGAGGTACGCAATTCGATCCAGAAGTAATAGACGCATTTTTGGAAACATACAAAGAAGGCTTATTTAAGGATATATTTTTCTCACAATTAGAAAGCAAGGCGTAGAAAGGAGTAATATTAGATGAAATATACGGGGCCGGAAAGAAGAAGCCATATTCGAGTAGGGGTATCTCTGGTACTTAGTTATACTCTAGTTGATGCAGACCAGGAGCATAAGGAATTAGCCGCTAGAGACATCAGTGGAGGTGGAATGAGGATCCCTGTTAGAGAAAAGCTTGCCATAGGAGCATTATTAAAAGTTCAATTAGAATTGCTAAAAGAAAAGAAAAGGATTCAGCTCGAGGCAAAGGTTGTTTGGATAAAATCTACCTCCGATGACAAAGAATATCCTTATGAGGCAGGGATAGAATTTATTAATATTGACTTCGCAGAACGCACGATGATCAGTAATTGTGTGCAATACCTAAATAGAGCAGAATTGCTTAAGGAGTTTCCCCGTTAAGCTTTTATTATTTAATCTCACCCATTATTTATTTTCCTAAATTTGTTCAATAAATTAGTTATTAAATTTGCCGAGAGCATAAAAATGTGTTATACTATACCTGAGAGTTGATAATTTGGTATTTACCGTTTGATAAAGGCAAACTCGGGGTAACCTGAGGACGCAAAGCGACAGCCGCGACAGATATGTCGGGGGGCTGCGTTGCCAAAGAGGTAAGAGATTAAAATCTAACCCTAAGCGTTGCCTTAGGGTTTTTTAATTTCTAAGCCCCGGGAAGTTTGCCCGGGCTTTTTTTTGTTTGGAGGTTTCTAATGTAAAAACAACTTGGACTTTGCAGCGCGTCGAGGCATTACCATGTTAGAATACGGCCGAAGAAAAGATGCTAGACTGAAAGTATCCAGTAACCGCCTCTATCGTTTAATGGAGACAGTTGGAATAACTATATTTGTCGGGATTTTATTTTTCTCTTCTTCTCATGCCTGCGCTAAGGTGGCAATTAATCTACAGTTCATAAAGACAATCGAATCAAGCGGTAATCCTTGTGCTTTTAACTCGCGGACGAAATGCTACGGTTTACACCAAATCTCAGAAATTTGTCTGCAGGATTTTAACCAGATTAATAAAACGAATTATCAGCCAAGAGACTTATTTAATCCACAAATTAATACAATGGTTGCTTCTTGGTATTTTAAAAGATTGAATCAACTACTGAGTTTTTACGAAATTCCAGCTTCAGTTACTACCCTCCTTGCTTCCTATAATTGGGGAATTGGAAATGTACTGGAGTGGCATAAGAAAGGAGGAGGGTTCGAGAGACTACCAGGAGAGACACGAGACTACATTAAAAAATACCAGGGATTAGTTCAGCGAAGTCTAAAAGAAGAACAACAGATGTTGTCTTGTTTATATTCTTCGGTTGAGCAAAGTCATTTTCCTGCGGTTTGCAGTCCAATCTGTTCTCCGCGCTTCAACAGTCGCTTAGTCTATATCGTTATCCAGCCTAAATTAATTCTAATTAGATACCCTTAAGCGTTCCTTCTCTACCCCTTTTATATTTCTAAATCTACCCATTAAATTTTTGCAAAATCCGATTTCTTAATTGCTTATTTTGCGGTATAATTAAGAAGCAGGACAGAAGAAAAAAAAGGAGGTTGGAATGACGAATACATCTAAATTATTTATCGCTATCGGTTGTCTTTTGATATTGGCAGGGATAGCTTTAAGAGTCTCATTACTCCCCATTGTGATTACCGGTCGCACTATTAGGCCTATTAGCCTTGTGATTTTAGCCAATACCTCTTTTTTATTAGCCATTCTATTCAAAAGATAATCTTCCAACTATAGAAGATCAATAAATATACTTTTAACAAAGTCTCTCTTTACCTCTGTATGCCCGAGATTATTACTTGGTACCAACTATTGATTGCTTCTACCTTAAGCCTATTTACCCCGTTAGACCCTTCCTTAAGACTCTTCCCTTAAAGGGAAGGGGAAGGTCTACCCTTTAGGGTAAAAAGGAATAGGAAGGTCTATCCTTTAGGATTAGAGAAAAGTCTTTGACTCGCTTCGTTCGCTCAGGATGGTGAGCGACTCTTCGACAAGCGGTTCGACAGGTGGTTCGACAAGCGGTTCGACAGGCTCACCGCCCCTCGAACCGTCCCGAGCAAAGTCGAGGGGCTCACCATCCCTCGAACCGTCCCGAGCCGTTCGACAAGCTCACGATGCTTCGAATGGTGCTGAGCAATGTCGAAGCACAAAGTCGAGGGGCTCAGGGTCGTCCCGAGCGAAGTCGAGGGACGAAGTCGAGCCATTATTTAACAGGACTTACTAGATTATTTATAAATTTACCGCTTTAGCTTGGTATTGCTTTTATAATAAAAAAGAGCTAAAATTTATACAGGATGGGAATTTTTAGGAGTGCTGTATGTGGATGATAGAATACGGAGAAGGCAATGGGATATAAGGAAAAAACTAAAGAACAACTTATCCGGGAGTTAAAAACTCTACAAAAGTACGCAAGGCGATTCCAGAGGGAAGAATCAGAACGCAAGAAGGTAGAGCAGGCGTTACGGGAGGCGAAGGAAGAGTTTAGATTAACTTTTGAATATGCCAAGGATGCGATTTTTTGGGCGGAAACTAAAACCGGTATAATTATCAATTGTAATAAGGCAGCGGGAAAACTTTTAGAGAGAAAGCGAAATGAAATAATCGGGCTACATCAAACAAAGCTTCATCCGCCCCCAAAACAAAAGTATTATGCTGATCTATTTAAGAATCATATACAACAAGGACAGGCTTTTGATGATGAGGCAGAAATAATAACTAAGTCAGGGAAAGTAATCCCAGTGTATATAACCGCCTCTGTGACTTCAATCAAGGGTAAGCTAATAATTCAAGGGATCTTTAGGGATATCACCGAACGTAAGAAGGCAGAAGAGGAGATAAAGGAATCAGAGCAAAGGTGGCGTTCTTTGGTCCAAAATATCCCCGATATTATTTTAACTGTAGCCCGCGATGGGACAATTTTGGCAATCAACCGTACCGTGAGCGGCATTACAGTCAAGGAAACACTGGGAAGAAATATCTATGATTATATATCGACCGAACATCTGGTTAAAATTAAAAAAACCTTAGAGCGGGTTTTTCAGACAGGGAAGCCTGATACTTATGAAGTTTTTGGAAGGGGAGCCGCGGGAGCAAATACGGCCTGGTATGAAACTCGTGTTGTACCTGTTAAACACAATGAGCAATTGTCTGCCGCAATCCTCATTAGCAGAGATATTACCGAACGTAAGAGAATAGAACAGATGAAAAATAATCTAATTCGCGATGTTTCTCATGGATTGAAGACTCCTATTGCGATGACGGAAATGGCACTCAATTTATATAGTCAGGGCATAAAGCTTAATAATAGAAAGCAGATTAGGAGAGCTGAGCAGATCGCATTAGATAATATTAAGAGACTGCGCAAAGATGTTAATAATATAATAGAAGTGTTTACGCTGGATATGAGAAGGACAAGAGTTAAGAAGCAACGCAGCGCAAGAACTTCTTTAAAGTTAATAGTAAATGAGATTATGCAAGATATAAAATATCTTGCAGATGAGAAGAAGCTCAAATTAAAGGTAGATATTCCGCAGGAAGTAAGCAGGGTTAGAGTAGAAAAAAGAGATTTAAAAGTCCTTCTGGTTAATATTATAGATAACGCATTAAAATGGACAGAGCGAGGAAGCATCTGCATAACAAGCAGGCTAAAAGGCGGATGGATTGAGATAAAAATAAAAGATACGGTTCATGGGATAGCTATTGAAGACAAGGATAGAGTGTTCGATAGATTTTATAAGCGATATTCAGCAATTGAAGGCACAGGGCTTGGACTTTCAATCTGTAAAGAGATTGTTCAGATGTATGAGGGGAAGATTAAAATTGTATCTCAGGGCATAGGTAAGGGGACCGCCGTAATCGTCATTTTACCCAAATCATAGAGGTTGGCTAATATTGTATTTGAGTAAACCACGTATTTAGCAAGGAGGTGAGAAAAATGTTGGTTGTAGATTCCAAAGTAAAACAAATTTTAATCGTTGAGGATAACAGAGACATGCAAGAGTTGTATAAAATTTTCTTTAGCGACCAGCAGGACAAATACAGCATTGATATTGAAAGCAGGGCGGACGTGGCTTTAAAGAAAATAAAAGAAAAGACCTATGATTTAATAATCTTAGATATTATTATGGAACCCATGACTGGTGAGTCATTCTTTTCTTACGCCAGACAGGAGGTAAAGACCGTGTTTACTCCTATACTGGTAGTGAGTGTTTTAAGCCCTGATACATTAGTGAAGTTAAAGAAAATAAACCATGTTGATTTTCTTCAGAAGCCGATTACAAAGGAGCAGCTGATGCAGAAGATCAAGGAGAGGTTCTGGGTTAAAGAAAATCAGTCCCAAAAATAACTATAACCAATGGTAATGTCAAATAAATTGTGTAAATTCGGCTAAAGGTTTATCCATCCACTTGTTATTTAGACGTGTTAATATTGCATAGATTATCCGGTTTACGCTGTCTTGATTTGTAAAGCAGCTCATCGGTCTTGTGCGTCTGC
>JADHWR010000048.1 GCA_016783355.1 Candidatus Omnitrophota bacterium
CCAAGGAGTTTGTGCCCCCTCTGGGCAAGGATAAGCTGCCGGCGCAGTCTTAATAATTCCATTCTATTGGGATTAACGTTTAGTCTCATTATGTCATTCCCGTTCCGGTTTCCGTCCGTTTCATGTGGAGCCCTTTTATAAATTTAACCGCCCACCGCTAATATGAATCAGGAACCGCAGTAAAGGAATAATATGATTGTTTCCTAATTCCCTTTTTTTGCTGTCCGAAGTTAATATTATGCCTTTTTTATAATACTGAATCTGTTTGATATCGCCAGGGCGAACCCGTTTTGTCCATTTAACCTCAATAGGGTAAATCTTCTTATCTTGCACCAATGCTACATCTACTTCTCCCTTTGCCCCCTTTATATAATAAGTAGGTGCCCATCTCTTACAATGGTCAACAACCACAGCCTCGACATAAGAGGCAGCAAATTCATTCTTTACCATAGACTTTCCGATATTAATAAAGGACATCTTGGACCCTAAATAATTCGTTACGGAATGATCGATAAAAGGATCCCTAAAATATATTTTACGGTTTTTTTTAGGTGCCCCTGTTAGTTTATGTTCGAGCAAAGCCTCCTGAATATGCAAAACATGTGTAGACTCCAAGAGATGGCAATAATCAGCTACAGTTTTATGATGCTCGATAGAAAGCCGCTTTCCCAAGCTATTCCATGATACCTGAGTATTATAAGTTTCTTTAATCCCTCTCAATATCTCAAAAAGGTAATTTTCACTTTTATTACATTTAAGGATATCTCCAATAATCCATTGTATATAAGTATTAACAACGCCCTGGGATATGGTTTTATTTAACTCATAGTCCGTAATGGCCGGAAGATAACCCCCATGCAAAAGATACTCAAAAAAGTAAGTATTCAGCCTCTTATGCTTTCGTTCGTAATCCGCAATCTCTTCTGTTAAGGGCGTTTTAATAACCCTATTACAAAATTGTCTCAGGCTTTTATCTTTAAGGCATACAAACTCTTTAAACGACAATGGGAAAAAATTAAAGTCGACTTTCGCCGACATACCGCGCCTCCCTGCAAAACGCTTCATTGCGGTTTGGATTATACGGCTATCCGAACCTGTCAGAATAACTGACATACGTTCAAATGCCCCGCAATCAGCAAGATACTTAATAGACTTATCCCAGTCAGGAATATAATTAATTTCGTCAATACATAAATACTGAAAAGAACCCTTAGCATTGTGAAACTGTTCGATAATCCGCCTTAAAACATGATGCGTATCAATAAGTTCCCCGGAAAGAAAAAGAATATTCTCCGGATTAGCTTTTCGTTTTTCCAAAAGCCTTAGAATAAACTGCTTGAGAAATGTAGTCTTTCCCACTTGTCTTCCACCGGTTATTAGATAAATGCCCGGATTGTATAGTTTAAATTCCTCCAGAAGCGGAGAATGATAAATTAAAGGAAGGTCTTTAATCTTTTTAAGATGAGGGTCGTGCTGTCTGTATCTTGATAAAGATTCCTTAAACTGATTATGGATAACAAATTCTTCACTCATACTCACCTATAAATATAACATAATTTTAAGTTTAGTCAATGGATATTATCTAAATTTAGTCAATGCCGATTGACTACATCATACGCGATAGTACTTCTCAAGATACTCAGGTCGTATTCGCTTCAGCTCTTCTTTTGGTATCTGAGAAAGCAGTCTCCAGCCGATATTAAGGGTTTCTTTAACAGAGCGCTCCTGAAATTCAGTCTGACTGACGAACTCACGCTCATAACTCTCGGAGAATTTAAGATAAAGACGGTCTAAATCTGTAAGTGCTGCCTCACCTAAAATTACTGTTAATTCCTTTACCTCTTTGCCGCGGCTATAGCAGGCAAAGAGCTGATTGAGAAAATCAGCGTGGTCTTCGCGCGTCTTATTGCGGCCAATCCCCTTATCCTTCAACCGGGAGAGACTGGGCAGAACATCAATCGGTGGGTATATCCCTTGGCGATGAAGCTGGCGGCTCAAAATAATTTGACCCTCCGTGATATATCCTGTTAAGTCAGGTATGGGATGGGTTTTATCATCCTCAGGCATTGTTAAGACAGGCAAAAGCGTAATTGAGCCGGGTTTTTCCTTTATCCTTCCGGCGCGCTCATAGATTGTGGCCAGGTCTGTATAAAGATATCCGGGATATCCCCGCCGGCCAGGAATCTCCTTTTTCGCTGCAGAGATCTGTCTTAGGCTTTCGCAATAAAACGTCATATCGATAAGGATAACTAAAACATGCATACCCAGCTCAAAGGCAAGATATTCTGCAGTGGTTAAAGCCAGGCGGGGTGTTGAGATGCGCTCAATCGCCGGCTCATTGGCTAAATTTACAAAGAGAACAGCGCGCTCGATTGCTCCTGTGTTTCTAAAATCATTAATGAAAAAGTTTGCCTCTTCAAAGGTAATGCCCATTGCCGCAAAGACAACGGCGAATTTTTCCTTTTGTCCCAAAACCTGGGCTTGGCGGCTAATCTGGGCCGCAAGCCGGCTGTGCGGAAGGCCTGAGCCAGAAAAAATAGGAAGCTTCTGGCCGCGCACCAAAGGATTCATCCCGTCAATCGCAGAGATTCCTGTCTGGATAAAATCTGTGGGGTAATCGCGGCTCGAGGGATTAATCGGCTGACCATTAATGTCTAAGAATTTCTGGGCAATAATGCCTCCTGCGCCATCACGGGGCCGGCCTGCTCCGTCAAAGACCCGGCCGAGAATCTCTGGAGAGACCCCTAATTGCTGACTGCGGCCTAAGAATCTCACCTTGGCGCTGGCAACATCCAAGCCAATTGTTCCTTCAAAGACCTGAACAAGTGCACGCTCAACAGAAACATCCAAAACCCTTCCCCGGCGAATCTCGTCAGAAGAAAACTGAATCTCTACAAGCTCGTTATACTTAACATCACTTACCTTCTCGACGATTACCAATGGTCCGGAGATCTGGGAAACAGTAAGATATTCTTTAAACATTGTCTTCGGGGCTGTATTTTGCCTGCGCAATCTTTGTGCGCAAAGGACTGGCTAAAATCTCATTTAAGGGCTTGTTTTCTTCCAAGTCCCTTTTTGCCTTTTTATAAAAATCTAAAATCAGCTTAAGCATCCTGTATTGCTTTCTCAAAGAAGTGTAGGTGTCAATCTCGTGGAATGCATTTTGATGGAGGAAATCCTCACGGATTGAACGGCTCACCTCAAGAATCAAACGGTCTGATTCAGAAAGAGATTCCAGGCCGACCAAACGGGCAATCTCTAAAAGCTGGGATTCCTCTCCTAATAGGCGCATTGCCTCTACCCTCAGTTCAATAAACTCAGGCGAGACCTGCTTTTCTAAATATTCCTTGATATTCTCATGATAAAGTGAGTAGCTATTAAGCCAGTTTATCGCCGGAAAGTGCCGTGCATTTGCCAGCTTATCATCTAATCCCCAAAAAACCTTAGCCACACGCAGGGTATTCTGCACAACCGGATCAGACAAATCTCCTCCCGGAGGAGAAACTGCTCCCATAATTGTTAATGCAGCCTGACGATTGTCGCTGCCTAAACACACTGCCTTGCCTGCGCGCTCATAAAACTCAGCTAATCGTGTTGCTAAATAAGCAGGGTAGCCTTCCTCTCCCGGCATCTCCTCAAGCCGGCCAGACATCTCTCGCAATGCCTCAGCCCATCTTGAGGTTGAATCAGCCATCACTGCTACGGAATAACCCATATCGCGGAAGTATTCGGCAATCGTAATCCCCGTATAGATTGATGCCTCACGAGCAGCAACCGGCATATTTGAGGTATTGGCAATAATTACTGTGCGCTCCATCAAAGGCTTGCCGCTGGCCGGGTCTTTTAATTGCGGGAAGCTTAAAAGTAAATCCGCAACCTCATTTCCTCTTTCACCACAAGCGATATAAACAACCACCTCTGCATCTGACCATTTGGCAAACTGGTGCTGACAGACTGTCTTGCCTGAACCAAAGGGCCCAGGAATACAAGCAGTCCCCCCCTTTGCCACGGGGAATAATGTATCAATTACTCTTTGGCCCGTAACCAACATCTCAGACACAGGAAGCTTTTCTTTAACTGGCCGCGGCTTTCTCACAGGCCAGCGCTGGCACATCTTGATTTCAAAGGTCTTGCCTTTATCATCATCCTTCAGGACTGCAACTGTATCCTCAATTCTAAAATCGCCCTCTTTGATTTCTGTAATCTCGCCTCCAAGCCCAGGAGGAACTAAGATTTTATGTTTAATCAAACTTGTCTCTTCAACCTCACCAAGGATATCACCCTCAACTACCTTTTGACCAACTGCCACAGAAGCTTTAAAATGCCACAACCGCTTCCGGTCCAAAGAAGGAATCTGTATTCCCCGCTTAATATAATCACCCTTTTGTTGACGAATTACTTCTAAAGGCCTTTGAATCCCATCATATACCGAAGAGATTATCCCCGGGCCTAACTCTACACTTAAAGGCTCTCCACTTAAATAAACCGGCTCGCCTGGACCAATGCCTGAGGTTTCCTCGTAAACCTGAATAAAGGCAAGGTCTCTTTTTAATTCCACAATCTCGCCGATCAATCTTTGTTCGCTAACATAGACGACATCAAACATCCTTGCCCCGCGGCATCCTGAGGCAACAACCAATGGCCCACTGACGCGAATTACCTCTGCCTTTTTCATATTGAAACAGCTCCTGTTGCCCGAACCACAATCTCCTTTAACAATTGCTGATTTAGATTGAGCGCCTTTTGATAATCAGGCAAAATCACGACGCTCGGATACGGGCTTTTCTGTAATTCCGAAATTCTCTTTTTAATCTTGCTTGCGTATCGCTCCAGAATAAAACAAATGCTAAAATTTTCCTTAACAATCTTATCTAACGCCCCCTCTATTGCCGAAGGACTATCTTCTTCTGGACAAGAGATAAAAAATCCAGCAACAGAGAACCCCTCAATTAAATCCTTATCTCCAATAATAGCAATTTTATTCTCAGTCATTTTTTGGAAGTCCGACTTCCAAAAATAGTCTCAAAAGAGCACCTCAAGCTGCTCCTCAGGAATTTTGTTAATCTTACCAAGAATTATCCAGCGCAGCAGATTTAGCTGATTTAGCTTATGAAAATAATAGCTGATGACTGGTTCAGGCCCAAAGGTAATATATCTTGCCTGCTGAAGATAGCGCAAAAGAAACTGACTCTTTAATTTCTCTAAAAGCAAGTATGAATCTTTCTTTTCCGTATATTCATGCGCCTCTTTTTTCAAATCACTGTAGGCCAAAGGCAAAGATACCTCTTCTTTTTTTCTTAAGCCGGAGCTTAGTTTATATAATTCTAAAATATGCTGAAAAAACCTGAGCAAAAATTCATTATTCACCTTCTGCATGCTGAGCTTTGCCTCTTCAAACCCACGAGAAATACCCTTAAGAGCAGAAGATAATTCTTCGTCATCCAAGAGGCCATTGATTTCCTGATTTAATTCGTCCTTCTCTTTCCTGAGAAAGCCCTCTAACTGAAGGGAATTCTCAATCTCCCTTAATTGCTCCTTGCCGCTAAACTCGAAAATTATTCTCTTTGCCTCTTCTAAGTCTGCTGCCTCTTGCGCCTCTTTAAAAATCTCCTCAGGTATAAGGCTTGTCTCCAAAGAGCGAACCCTAGCCACTGCATATGCATAATCGTTTCTGTTTCTCATTTTTTAACTAAAAAGAATCTTGGCGATGTCAGCTTCTAACTTCATACGCATATCGATTAAGATGCTCTCTGCTGATAACTCTTCTTCAATTTCCTTTTGGGGCAGAACAATCCTCTTTTTTGACTTTAGTTTCTCTTTGACATGCCTATCCTGAAAAACCCGATCTAAGTTCCTGCGCTGAGAAGCCAAAATCACCTTTTTTGACTCTAAGCGGCCTAAGGTAAGGATTCGGGACGCATCCTGATTTGCTTTTTTCTCTCTTTGCCTGACAACTTCCTTAGTCAGGTTCTGGGCTTTTCTTTCTGCCTCAGCCTTTATACCTTGTGCCTGCTCTCTTGCTTGCCCAAGAATAATGCCTGCTTCCTCCTCAGCATCACCAATAATCCTCTTAATAATATCCTCTAATGCCATAACGTCTGATCACCTTTGTCCCACCTCGGAGGTGGGACAGGTTTTCTAATGCCATTATCCGACCTTAATTCCATTAAGTAGAAGTATTGTAATCAGCAAACCTAAAACAGCGTATGTCTCAACCAATGCTGCCATAATAATCGGCTTCATAAAATCTCTTGGCTGCTTGGCAGTCATCATCACGCCTGCGGCGCAGACTTTACCCTGATGAATACCGGAAATAAGCCCGGTTACTGCAATCGGCAAACAGGCGCAAAATATCTGCAATCCTGTAGAGAAACCAACAACAGGTATCTTTCCTGCGAGAAGCCCTAATTTAAGGATTACCAAAAATGCTGCTAAGAACCCATAAACACCTTGTGTGCCGGGTAATGCTACCAATAAAAGAAGATTTCCAAATTTCTCCGGGTCCTCGCTCATCACGCCTGCTGATGCCTGACCAGCTAAACCTACGCCAATGGCTGAGCCACAACCAGCCAAAAATGCTGCCACTGCTGCCCCAAATATCCCTAAGACTAATCCTAATTCCATCTCTGCCTCCTCAATGAGTCCGCCAAAGTTCGTTGGCGGACGAATTGATCCCACCGAATGCTCTAAAATTATCCCCTGCGGGGAGAATTTTAGAGCAGTTTATGAGGCGGGATATATACATTATTATAGTAATCTTGTATAAATGGTGAGGTAATCAAGCATTACTTGCCCCTACCCATAAATTCGCTCTCGGCAAAAAGGCCGAAAAGGACGGCCGCCGCCAACAAAAAACTTATTAAAAAACTCGATAAATTGTAAACGAGCAGAATGCACAAACGCACCCAATAAACTAATTGCCATATTGAATAAATGTCCGCCAATAAAAACGAGAACAGCTACAATCAGGCCGATAACCGGAATACCCAAGGCGCTCTTGCTTAAGGTATTGACAACCATCGCAATTACAGATGTGCAAAGACCAAGGGCAAGCAGGCGCGAATAGGAAACAACATCGGCAAAATATCCCATAATACCATAAAGGCTGTAGAGCCCTGCACCAATGCGGGTAAGGATATTTTTAATCTGGTGGTGGCTAAACAAAACTATAGAAATCGCCGCTGTTATTGCTAAATACCCTACCCAGTTTATTTTCATAAACACCAAAATCAAAGAAGGCAAGAGCAGGAGCCAGGCGAGCCTGACAAAGAAGGCATCAACAAAGGCCCGCTGGTTTATTTCATGCACCATCCTAATCAATATGCCAAACCAAACCTGGATAAAACCTAAGCCCAAGGCAATCAACAAAAAGATTAATGGATTCTTCATTGGGTCGAAGAAGAGCAGTCTTTTTATCGGAATCCCCAACCAGCCACCCATAAACGTGCCGGCAACAATAGTAGATATCCCACACAGAAAAAAGAGGTTTAAAAATCGCCGGGCTGCTCTTGTCCATTTGAGACGGCGCAAAAGAAAGAAACTCGCTCCTGCTACAATCAAACCATAGCCAGCATCACTAAGACAGAGTCCAAAAAATATAAAGAAAAATGGCGCCAAATATGGTGTTGGGTCAACAGAATATCTTGCCGGCATACCGTAAAGCGAGGTAATTACTTCAAAGGGTTTAAAGATAGCCTTGTTCTCTAAATCAACCGGTATCTCCTCGCCTGGTAATGCTCCCCGGCTAAATATCTCTATTTCGCAGAAACGATGAAGCGTATTCGAGAGTGTTTCTAAGTCTTCTTCTCTAATCCATCCCTCTAATAAAAATACCTTTTGGCTTTGGCCTAAGTTTTGCCCCGCCCAAAAAAGTGCACGTTGATTAAAAAAGTAATCATATAAGCCCAAAAATATTGCCTTCCGGGGGATAATCTTTCGTATCCGGGCAACCTCATTCTCAATTAAATATTCAATCTCTTCTATCTTTTCCTTAAAAATATCCAGGCATTGGGAAATTCTTGTATTTCTTAACTCGCTCCTTCGCAAATACTCGGGCAGGATAAAAAAGCCAAAATTATACTGGCGCATTATCGCCTCAACCATCTCTTTATGTTTATTCAAGCAAACAACTATTAAATAGCGCTCTTTCCTATCTTGCGAGATTGTATGAAGAAAAACTGACAGATTCTCTGAGTTGATCGCCTCTAAGCATAAGGTATAATTGGCTTGAGAGACAACACCGAGGAAGGTATGGGTATAAAGGGTAGGAATTAAATTCTCTAATTTTAGCTCAAGTTTATGCCAGGGATAAAGCAGGTGATATTCAGAGTAGAATCTCTGTGCCTGTGATTTTAACCTCTTAATTTCCTCTTGTCTTTCTTCAATCTCAGATAAAATCTTTTTATATTCGCCGCTAAATGCCGTCTTCTCAATCTGGCCTTCCTTAAAAATCAACCTTGGCTTAAAAATAGACTGCAGCAGCCGTGTCTTTTTCTCTTCAAAAAGACCAAGAGTCTTAATCCCATTTTCGAGCTCATTTAATCTATTATTTATCCTGCCTAATTCCGTAGCGGGGATTTCAAACGGGGTGAGCAACTTATCTGTCTTCGTGAGCTGAACAATTCCTAAATCTTGAAGAGTAGAAAGTAAGCTTGCCTGATTCTGCTCGTGCCCTAATATCTGGATTTTTTTAAACCTAACAAGTGCCATGCTTAATCAGCCAATCAACGGCCTT
>JADHWR010000049.1 GCA_016783355.1 Candidatus Omnitrophota bacterium
CGCAGCTGATCATGTATAAAATGTTAGAGAAGTTTTTAAGAGTCCTACATCCATTTATGCCTTTTATTACTGAGGAGATTTGGCAAGGGCTGCCCAATGAGGGCGAATCGCTAATGGTTCATTCCTGGCCGCATGTGCAAGAGAAGATGATTGATAAAAAAATAGAATCAAAGATGCATTTGATTTTCGAAATAATTAAATTAATCAGGAATTTACGCAGCCAGATTGACCTTAAGCCGAATCAGAAGGCGCCGGTTTCAATCTACCCTTACAAAAAAGTCTATCAACGATTAATCGAGGATAATTGTGAATTGATTGTTAACCTGGCTAATTTAGAAAGATTGGTTATCTTAGACTCAGACAAAAGGCCGCAGCAGGCGATTAGCGATATTACTAAAAGTGCTGGTATCTATTTGCATTTCTCTTGTCTAATTGATGTTAATCGAGAAAGAGATAAGATTAAGCAGAATATGCACAGGCAGGCAGGAATGCTGAAGGGTAAAAAGACAAGGATCGGGAACAGGGATTTTTTAAAGAAGGCGCCTCGGGAGGTAATCAAAAAAGAAAAGGAAAGTATCGCTGAGATTGAGAATGCGATAAAACGACTGGAGCAAATGTATAATGAATTACGCTAAAGATTTAGAGGTCAAATATATTATTAACCGTGCCTTAGCCGAAGATATCGGGAAGGTTGACATAACTACCAAGTTATTATTTTCCCGTGATAAAAAAGTAGAGGCGGTTATTTTGGCAGGTGAAAAGGGCATTGTTTGTGGTATAGATGTTGCCGGACTAGTTTTTAAATTACAAGATAAAGATATAAAGTTTATTCCCCGGGTTAAAGATGGAGATCGAGCAAAAAAGGGAAAAATTCTCGCTAAAATATACGGTAGGGCTTCAAGCATTTTAGCCGGAGAAAGGACAGCATTGAACTTCGTGGGGTTTCTCAGTGGGATAGCCACGCACACAAAACAACTTGTCGATAAAACTAGAAAGTATGGGATTAAGATAATGGATACGCGCAAGACCATTCCCGGCTTAAGAAAATTAGAGAAGTATGCAGTAAGGGTTGGCAGTGGATATAATCATCGATTCAGATTAGACGAGATGATTTTGATTAAAGATAATCACGCAAGGCTAATGGGCAATGGGTTATGGGCAATGAAAGAAGCAGAAATCATAAAAGAGATTAGGAAGAAGATTCCGCCGAAAATGAAGATAGAAATTGAGGTAAGCAATTTAAACGAATTCAAGCGGGCATTAAAGGCAAGACCAGACATGATCATGTTGGATAATATGAGTGTCCGGCAAGTAAAAAATGCGGTTAGGATAAAGAACAAATTTAAGCCTGGCGTCTCTGCTTCTGGGAAGGAAGGCAGGAGTAAGGCAAGAGAGAGTCAGGCAGGTTGGGCAGTGCCCAAGATTGAGGTCTCAGGAGGTATTAATCTTGCAAATATTTGTGCTTATGCGCGCACGGGAGTAGATTTTATTTCTTTGGGAACGCTTACCAAGGATATTCATTGTTTGAATTCGTCATTAGTGATAAAATAAGGTAATTGCTTATTGAGCGTAGCGCCCTGCTGACTTTGCCCTTGAAATCGCATAGCGATTTCAAGGGCAAAGTCCCGGGAATCCGCAGGATTCCACGGGGAATTGAACATTGTATGTCAAATGAAAATTATATAGACCTAGATGAGGTCCCCTTGCTTAAACAAGCTAAAATTCCCCTGCGAAATTGCGAAGCAATTTGGCAGGACTAGTCCTTCAGAATTTCTTCGAAATTCAGAAGGGTCTGCGATAATTTTAGCTTAAGCGGCGGGATCAATTCGACCAGACAACTTATGTTCACCCTTTGGGTTCCATAAGTTGTGGTCTCATTGAGGAGGTAGACAATGAGAAGGATAATCACAGGTATGGTTGTTTATATTATTTGTGGAATTTTATTATTACTAAAGGCCGAAGCAGGAGAAGTTGATGCAACACAGGTTAATGACAAATACGCAAAGATATTGGTTACCAGTAAGGTGGTGGAGGCTTTAGGCAGGATTGGTAATCCAGAGGCTAGTGATTTTTTAGTCCAGGCCCTCGGGAGTAAAGAGTTTTTTATTAGAGCCAATGCTGCCCAAGCCTTGGGTAGGATTGGTAATAAGGAACCCATCCCTTTATTAAAAAAATTGGTCAATGACAAAAATTATTTGGTAAGAATTTTATCTGTTGGAGCGTTGGTTAATTTAGGTCAGAAGGATATGGAAGATTCTCTTTTCACTTTTTTAAAGAATGATGATCAGCAAATTAGGACCGCTGCTGTAGAGGAGATGGGAAGATTGAGTCAAGAGATGTCGGGCATGGGAGAAGGGGCGGAAAAATTGGGAATGATTTTTCTGTCAGCATTGAATGAGATGTTATCCATAGAAAAGGATGGTATCGTGCGTGCTAAGATTATTGAGACATTGGGTGGTAACAGATATGCCCCAGCCTCCGACAATATTAATCAAGCGCTGAGTGATCCCAACATAGATGTGCGAAGGGCAGCTTGCTATGCCGTGGGGGAAATTGGCGATAAAAAGCATCCACCCTTGCTTCTAGAAAAACTGGGCGATGAAGATGTGATTGTGCGCTCGATAGCAAAAGAGGCGCTGTCGAAAATGGGAGAGACTTCTGCAATTAAATTTTTCTGGGATGATATTGAAGACGAAAACCCTTTCTTAAAAACAAGTTCCTATGTGGCCTTGGCATACCTTAAAGATTTAGATATATTACCGATTCTGCTGAGAGAGATAGTCAAACCTGAGAATCCAACAATTATAAAAAAACAGGCAGCGGCAGCTTTAGTGTTATTAAAATCTTATGTTTCTGATTTGGCTAATCAGGCCTGGGTCGATTCTAACCTCAAATATAATCTATTGTTATCGGAGAACCTACAGGTGCGTTATAAGGTAAATGGTAAAGATCTCACCCTGATTTTTGTGGAAGCGATGGAAGACGACAAGGATCCTTTATATCAGGATGCGCCATTAATTTTAAAAGAACTTGGCGATCGGTTAGCCTTGCCGGCCTTGCGCGAGTCCCTTTTACAAGATGATCCTGATTTAGTAGCCGCCTCAGCTTATGCCTTAGGCGAAATGCAAGATAATGATGCTGTTGGTTACCTCCTTAAGGTGTTTAAGAAATATGGAATTTGATTATGTCTTCAGATCCATTCAGGCTGCAAAGCAGGTTTAAGCCATGTGCAGACCAACCGCAAGCAATCGATGCACTAAGCAAGAATATCTTAAATGATAAAGGCGACCAAGTACTCTTAGGAGTTACTGGCTCAGGCAAAACCTTTACTCTCGCTAATGTAATTGCCAAAATTAATAAGCCTACCTTGGTAATTTCCCACAATAAAACCTTAGCCGCACAGCTATATAGCGAATTTAAGGAATTTTTTCCTAATAATGCCGTAGAGTATTTTGTCAGTTATTACGATTACTACCAACCCGAAGCTTATATACCACAGACAGATACCTATATTGAGAAGGACGCTTCGATTAATGATCGATTAGACCGCTTACGACTTTCTGCGACCTGTAGCCTTATGAGTCGGTCGGATGTGATTATTGTTGCCTCAGTTTCCTGTATTTATAATTTAGGATCACCCCGAGATTACGAAGACTTGATTTTATTTTTAGAGAAAGGTCAAACAATAGGCAGGGACAGTCTACTTTCCCGTTTAGTGCAGTTGCAATATGAAAGGAATGATTATGAGTTTATTCGGGGAAGGTTTCGCGTACGGGGAGAGAGCATAGAAATATTCCCTGCTTATGCTACGCATGCCTTGAAGGTTGAGTTTGACGGTGATTTAATCACAAGAATTGCTGAGGTTGAGGCGTTAAGCCTGGATATCTTAAATAATTTGGACAAATTTCCCCTGTATCCTGCTAAGCACTTTGTAATTAGTGAGGATAAGATTCGGATGGCGCTTGAATCTATAGAGCGGGAGTTGCAAGACCAGTTATATTTTTTAAAAAAAAATAATAAATTATTGGAGGCGCAGAGGCTCCAGGTGCGCACCCGTTACGATATGGCAATGCTAAAAGAAATTGGCTATTGTCATGGTATTGAGAATTACTCTCGTCATCTATCCGGGCGGCCGTCGGGCTCCCGCCCTTATTGCCTGATTGATTATTTCCCTAGAGATTTTTTAACCATAATTGATGAGTCGCACGCAACCATTCCGCAACTAAGGGGGATGTATGAAGGAGACCGGGCGCGCAAAGAGGTGCTTGTTGAGCATGGCTTTCGTCTGCCTTCTTGCTTAGATAACCGTCCGTTAAAGTTTGATGAATTTCAGAGTTTTCTTAATCAGACAATCTTTGTTTCCGCAACACCAGCAGAATTTGAGATTAATAAATCTAAGGGTAAGATTGTACAGCAGATTATTCGTCCTACAGGGTTAGTAGATCCGCAAATAGTGATTAAGTCTACGGATGGGCAGATTGATGATCTAGTTGAGGAAATTAATCAGCGCGCTAAGAATAATGAGCGCACGCTGGTTACTACCCTTACCAAGAGGATGGCTGAAGATTTAGCTAGTTACCTAAAGGAAAGGGGGCTGAAGGTAAGGTATTTGCACTCGGAGATAGAAACGATTCAGCGAGTCAGGCTTTTACGAGAATTACGCCAGAAGGATTTTGATTGCCTGGTGGGGATTAACCTGCTCAGGGAAGGCCTGGATTTGCCGGAAGTTTCTTTAGTGGCCATTCTCGATGCAGATAAGGAGGGTTTTTTGCGCTCAAGTACATCGCTTATTCAAGTAGCCGGTCGGGCCTCGCGAAATATAAATGGGACAGTATTCATGTATGCAGATAGGATTACCAATTCAATGAAAAAGGCAATTAATGAGAGTAGTCGGAGGCGGAAGATTCAATTAGAATTCAATCGCACCAATCGCATTAACCCCCGCACCATCCAAAAGGCAATAAAGGGGGGAATTGAAGATACGGACAAAGCAAGAGATTTTATTCAAGATTTAACGGGATTAAGCCGGGATGAATATGAGTTGAATAATTACATTTCGCAATTACAATATGAAATGGAGCTAGCCGCACGCAATCTTCAATTTGAAAAGGCAGCCCAGATCAGGGATAAGATAAAGGAACTAAAACCTAATATCAAAAATGCAAGGGTAGGATAGATGCTCGATTCTCGATGTTCGATTCTGGATTCTCGATGCTCGATTCTGGATTCTCGATGCTCGATTCTGGATTCTCGATGCTCGATTCTTGATTCTCGATGCTCGATTAGATGGAAATCCATTACGAGTATCTAGTATCGAGTATCCAATTTACTTAAATATTTCAGATATGTTGTTAGCAATTGATATAGGTAATACAAATGTAAGTCTGGGTTTATTTAAAAAAGGAAGATTGTTAAGAAGATACAATATTCCTACAAAACAAAAAAGCCATCTATCAGCACTTAAAAAGATATTTGACAGAAACAAAATAGACGATGCAATCGTTTGCAGCGTAGTACCCCAAAGTACAGTGGTTTTAGAAAAGGACTTAAGGAAATTATTAGATAAAAAACCTCAGGTGGTTGGTCGAGATATAGTTGCACCCATAAAGAATCTCTACCGTAAGCCTAAGCAAGTAGGCCAAGATCGCTTAGTTAACGCCTGTGCAGGGATTGCGTTCTATGGCGTACCTTTGATTATCGTTGATTTCGGCACAGCGATTACTTTTGACGCAATATCAAAGAATGAAGAGTATCTAGGTGGTATGATTTTGCCGGGGATAGGCATCTCTTTGGATGCCCTTACTGAACAGACAGCATTATTGCCAAAAATAAAGTTGGATAGGCCCAAGGAATTTATTGGTCGGGATACAAGAAATAGTATGCTAAGCGGTGTAGTTTACGGTTTTGCGGTACTTACGGATAATTTAACTGAGAGATTGAAGGAGCAAATAGGCAGGAAGGCAAAGGTAATCGGCACGGGTGGTAATATTGATTTAATCAGAAAGTATTGCAAAAGGATTGATCGGGTAGATAAGGATTTGACGCTTAAGGGGTTGAATTTGATTTATCATCATCGATAGCGAGCGCTTGCTTCGTTTTTCAAAAAATTCGCTTGACAAATAAGAAAGTAGTTGTATACTACTTAATACACAAAAGTATATGTGTTATACTATACTTACAGTGAAGAATAAAAAGAGCCTGTTTGACAAATTGGGATAGAGAAATAACCCGGTTAAGGCGTTTATTTAGATAATAAAAGACGCCCCGAATAGAATCGGGGCGTCTTTTTTTGTTCTTTCTCAAAAAGTTATAAAAATAGCCAAGTGAATGTAGGTTAAAATTAACCCCGTTAGAAATTTTACATAAGCGAATAGTAAAAATGTTATTTCTAACGGGGTAAAGAGCCAAAAATAAGCTTTCTAGATTATTGGAGAGTTTGATCCTGGCTCAGAGTGAACACTGGCGGCGTGGATTAGGCATGCAAGTCGAGCGATCCAGCACTGGTTTTGTAGTAGCTCTATCGCTACGAGATTGGTGTAGGATAGCGGCAAACGGGTGAGGAACACGTGAGCAATTTACCTCAATGATGGGGATAGCCTTGCGAAAGTAAGGGTAATACCTAATGTGTCCAGCCCTACACAAGTAGGGCTGGATAAAGGTATCCGTAAGGATACCGCATAGAGATAAGCTCGCGTCCTATCAGCTAGTTGGTGGGGTAATGGCCTACCAAGGCGATTGACGGGTAGCTGGCCTGAGAGGGCGGTCAGCCACATGGGGACTGAGACACTGCCCTGACTCCTACGGGAGGCTGCAGTCGAGGATATTTAGCAATGGGCGAAAGCCTGACTATGCGACGCCGCGTGAGGGATGAAGGTTTTCGGATTGTAAACCTCTTTCGATGGGGAAGAATTCAGACGGTACCCAGAGAAGAAGCCACGGCTAACTCCGTGCCAGCAGCCGCGGTAATACGGAGGTGGCAAGTGTTACTCGGATTTATTGGGTGTAAAGGGCAGGTAGGCGTCTTGATAAGTTCTCGGTGAAATCCTTCTGCTTAACAGAAGAACTGCCAAGAATACTATTGAGATTGAGGCTAGGAGAGGAGAGCGGAATTCCCGGTGTAAGGTTGAAATCTGTAGATATCGGGAGGAACACCAGAAGCGAAGGCGGCTCTCTGGTCTAGACCTGACGCTGAGCTGCGAAAGCTAGGGGAGCAAACAGGATTAGATACCCTGGTAGTCCTAGCCGTAAACGATGAGCACTAGGTGTTGGCTCTGAATAGAGTCAGTGTCGTAAGATAACTCGTTAAGTGCTCCACCTGGGGACTACGGCCGCAAGGCTAAAACTCAAAGGAATTGACGGGGGCCCGCACAAGCGGTGGAACATGTGGTTTAATTCGACGATACGCGAAGAACCTCACCAGGGCTTGACATGCAGGAAGTAGGATCCCGAAAGGGTGACGACCTGTCAAATCAGGAACCTGTACAGGTGTTGCATGGCTGTCGTCAGCTCGTATCGTGAGACGTTGGGTTAAGTCCCGCAACGAGCGCAACCTTCATCCTTAGTTGCTACTCAGTGCTAGTTTGGTTTTCTAAATTAGTGCTGGGGCACTCTAAGGAAACTGCCCGCGATAAGCGGGAGGAAGGCGGAGATGACGTCAAGTCAGTACGGCCCTTATGCCCTGGGCTACACACGTGTTACAATGCTTGCTACAAAGCGTTGCTAAGTCGCAAGGCGGAGCTAATCGCAAAAAAGCAGGCTCAGTTCGGATTGGTGTCTGCAACTCGACACCATGAAGCTGGAATCGCTAGTAATGGCAGATCAGCTACGCTGCCGTGAATACGTTCCCGGGCCTTGTACACACCGCCCGTCAAGCGATGGGAGCTGGGGGTACCTGAAATCCCTGAGCAATCAGGGCTGAAGGTAAATCTGGTGACTGGCGCTAAGTCGTAACAAGGTAACCGTACCGGAAGGTGCGGTTGGATCACCTCCTTTCTAATAATTTGCTTATTGCAAATTATTAGTTAATAGTCCACAGTCAATAGTCCGTAGTTGGACTATTGACTACTGACTAAAGACTATAGACTGCGGCGATAGCCGCAGGCTTGGCTGTTTTTATAATTTTACTCTTTCTCGTATTCGGGCCCATAGCTCAGTTGGTTAGAGCACAGCCCTGATAAGACTGGGGTCGATGGTTCGAATCCATCTGGGCCCATTCTTGTGCCCAGAGTAAAAGGCGAACAAACAACAAAATATAGATTCTGTCCAGAATGAGGGACAGTAGCTCAACTGGGAGAGCGCGTGCTTTGTCCCGCAGCAATTGATTTATCAATAGGCAGGCGGAATCCCGACGCAGACAGAAAAATAAGGCGTCGGGACAAGCAGGATTTAAAAGGTAGATTCTGCCCAAAAGAAGGGGCAGTAGCTCAGTTGGGAGAGCGCGTGCTTTGCAAGCATGAGGTCGGCGGTTCGAATCCGCTCTGCTCCACTGGATAGCGAGATAGTTTTTTTTGCGTTCAATACGCAAGTATATTGTTCTTTGACAATTGAAACTTGATGTAAAAAAGGCCAAGCTACCAAGGGTCTATAAAGGATGACTAGGTTAATAAGGCGATGAAGGACGGGGTAAGCACCGATATGCCTCGGGGAGCCGCAAACAGG